>JAFGMS010000168.1 GCA_016927375.1 Anaerolineae bacterium | reverse complement strand
TCACGCATCACGTTTCACGTTTCACGCATCACGCATCACGTTTCACACATTGTCCTGTTCGCGCCATTGGTGAACACGACCTCTATGACCCAACGGATACACACGCCACGCCGCACCACAACCGCCGAACAGCCTGCCGTGCGCAAGCATGGGCGTTTTCCATTGTCACGGGGTCACGGCAGGTTCGACTGGCGATTTGTCAGCGGGGGGATGGTGATCGCGCTGATAACCGTAGGTGTGCTCATTTTCACCAACCCTGTGTTTTTCGTCACTCAAGTAGAAGTAGGAGGGGTCCGTTACGTCCCCGCCGATGAGATATTCACCAACAGCGGCATTGCAGGACATCACATCTTGTGGGTGGTGCCGCAGGAAGTACAGAAGCGGGTGCTCGAGTCGCCCAGTCTAGCATCCGCCCGGGTGGTTTTGCAGTGGCCGGCGCGCGTCATCATCCTCGTCCGCGAGCGAGAGCCGGCACTGGTCTGGGAGCAGAGGGGTGAGCGTTACTGGGTGGACGTCAATGGCAACCTGATGCTCATGCGCAAAGAGCTGCCCAGCCTGGTGCGCGTTGTCAATGAAGGGGAGGCCATCCCCTTCAGCTGTCCGGGTCCGGGCTGCCCGCAAGAAGGCAAAGTGACCGTCAACCCATCTGTCGTCTTGGGGGCACAACAGCTCAAAACACTCCGTTCAAACATAGACATGTTATACTATGATCCGGTGCGCGGGCTCAGTTACCAGGATGGGCGCGGCTGGCGTGGCTATTTCGGCACCGGCACCAATATGGATCTCAAACTGGCTATCTATGAGACGCTGGTCGATAACCTCCAGCGGCGCGGCATCACACCGGTATACATCGACGTAAGCAACCCGGACGCACCGTTTTACCGGGTAGCGAGATGAGGTGATGCGCGACAAACAGCCTATGGCTTGCTGTGAACTGTGAACTGTAAACTGTAAACTGAGTTAAGGTGCGCCGTGAGTTCCGAACAACGAATCGTCGTCGGCATTGATATTGGCACAACCAAGGTCTGTGCCCTGGTTGGAGAGCTGAGCGGTAAGGATCACATCCGCATCATCGGTGTGGGCATCGAGCCGGCCCAGGGGATGCACAAGGGCACGGTCGTGGATGTTTCCCAGGCAACCGAAGCCATCCGCGCCGCCAAGCGCCAGGCCGAGCGCACCTCCGGGTATGAGATCGGACGCGCTTACGTTAGTGTGGCCGGCAAGCATATCTCATCGCTCAACAGCAAAGGTATCACCGGCTTGAACCCCAGCCGGGGTGTGGTCACGCCTGAAGAGGTCGAGCGGGCGCTTCAGGCCGCGCGGGCCGTCGCCCTACCCCACAACCGTGAAGTGCTGCACGTTATCCCCCGAACCTTCACCCTCGATGGGCAGGAAGGCATCCGCAACCCGCTGGGGCTGCATGCCTACCGGCTGGAAGTCGAGGCGCACATCATCACCGCAGCCTCATCCTCGCTGCGCAACCTGGAGAAATGCGTCGGCGATGCAGGGCTGGCGGTGGATCGCTTCGTGCTCAACCAGCTTGCCAGCGGCGAGATCGCCCTGACCGATGCCGAGCGCGACTCAGGTGTGGCAGTGATCGACATCGGCGGCGGAACCACCGACCTGGCGATCTTCATCGAAGGCACCGTCTGGCACACGGCGGTGATCGAAGTGGGCGGCAACCACATCACCAGCGACATCGCCCACGTCTTGCACCTGCCCCAGATCGAATCGGAGCGTATCAAGGTTGACTACGGCAATGCCAACCCGGGTGATGTCGACCGTAACATGCTGATCACCGTCCAGCCGTTTGGCGAAGAGATGCCCACCCAGCTGCTGGCACACGACGTAGCCCGTATCATCGAAGCGCGGGTGGATGAGATTTTCACGTTGGTCATGCAGGAAATCAAACGCTCCGGTTACGACGGGCTCCTGCCAGCAGGCCTCGTGCTGACCGGTGGAACAGCCTCCCTCAAGGGGATACGCCACAGTGCCAGCAAGACCATGCACCTCCCGGCCCGCATCGCGCAGCCGGAAAATATCACCGGTTTGGTAGATAAGCTGCAGGGGCCGGCTTACTCGACCGGTGTGGGGCTGCTGCGCTTCGCACAACGCATCGATGCGACCCCCATCAGCGATACCACGCAGCGCCGCTCGAAAGGCGGCCGGGGCGGCAGCGGTAGCGAGGGCCCTGACATCGGCAAAACCATCGGCGATTTCCTGGGCAGGCTGCTGCCAGAGTGAAAAAGGGAGCAGACACATGATCCGACGAGTGAGAGTGCAGGGTTACAAATCCCTCAAGGATATCGAAGTCGAGCTTCAACCCCTGACAGTATTCTTGGGGCCTAATGCTGCCGGCAAAAGCAACCTGTTTGACACTTTGGGACTGCTCAGCGTTGGCGAAGGTATTGATCAGAAAATCGAGGTTGGGGCTGGGGGGGGTCTCAGCTATGTGGGAACATCGTCCGCTGCTCGACGATCTTCTCCATGCGGTACCAATAGGGACGTACTTGCCCGATCAGGTACAACGAACCAGTCACGAGAACCAGATCATCCGGCCCGGCCAGGTCGAGGGTCTGCTTTAGCGTTTCGAATGGCTTTCCACCTACATGGACTGTGTGCGCTCCGGCTTCGTGAGCCATCTCTGCCAGCTCATCAGCCGAGATGGCGGGCTTACCTTTGACTATGGGCGCGGTGGTGACGACGATGTCGGCCAGGGTTGCCAGCCGGCTGAGAATCGAGCCGGCATTCTTGGTCTCCAGCATGCCCAGCACCAGGATCAACCGTTTGTAGTGGAAGACTTCCGGCAAGGTTGCGATGAGAGCCCTCATTTTCTCTTCGTTGTGCGCCCCATCCAGCACCACCATCGGCTTGAGCTGCATGACTTCCAGGCGGCCGGCAAAGTGTACGCGCCTCAGCCCTTCCCGGACAGCTTCTTCGGTTAGGGTGATGCCGCGCTTCTCGGCGTAAAGCTCTAGCGCGGCCAGGGCTAAGGTGGCATTGGCGCACTGGTGAGCACCCAACAGGCCGATCTCAATATCCGCCAACGATCTGCCCAGGCCCTGGTAGGAGAATCGACCCCCGTGTTGGGAGACATCGATGGTTTGGAAATGAACGTCTCGCCCCAGGTGAACAAGACGCGAGCCCTGACGGGCGGCTTCGGCCTCGACGACCTTGAGCGCATCGGCAGCCATATCGCCAGCGACGGCAGGCACTCCCGGCTTGATGATGCCCGATTTATGAAAGGCGATTTCTTCCAGCGTCTCACCGAGCACACGGGTGTGATCGTAATGTACGGTGCTGATGATGCTCACTTGGGGGGTGATGATATTTGTGCAGTCGTAGCGGCCACCCATTCCGACCTCGATCACGCCTATCCGGCAGAGCTGATCGGCAAAGTGGGTCATGGTCAGTCCCAGCCATGCTTCGGAATAGTGAGGCGTGCCCAGCCGCTCTTCATCTATCCTGACCTGCTCGACGGCACTGAGCACCGCATCGGTCAAGGCGATAACCTGCTGCGGCTGCATAATCTGGCCGTTGATGCGCACTTTTTCCAGCGGTGTTTCCAGGTAAGGGGAAGTGTGTGTGCCTACTTGCAGGCCCATCGCCAGCAGGATGGATTCGCAGATCATGGCGATAGAGCCCTTGCCGGATGTGCCGCCGATATGAATCATATCGAAGGTGTCTTGTGGATCACCCAGGTAGGCCATCAAGAGGCGGGTGCGCTCCAAACGGCGGTGAAACTCGATCTCTCGTTCTTGTGGATCGGTTAGCCACTCAGCTTCATGGGTGATCAGCTGTTCGATGCGTTTGAGGGCCTGGCTGAGGGGGGAGATGTCCAATGGATGTCCTTACGTTAGCGGGCAGCAGTCAGCAATCAGCGGTCAGCTTATGGCGTATCGTCTTCGGCTTTTGACTGTGGGCTGTCAGCTGCTTTACCAGGTGCAAACGTATCGCCTCAAGATGTCATCGACGGCACTGCCATATCCTTCACCGAACAAGTTGAGATGACAGAGCAGGTAATAGAGGTGATAGAGGGGTTGGCGTTCTTCGTAACCGGTTTTGAATGGGAATATCTCGCGGTAGGCATCGTAGAAATTCGGTGGAAACCCGCCGAACAGGGTTGTCATGGCAAGATCGGCTTCGCGGCAGCCGATGTATATCGCCGGGTCGAAGATCACCGGCTCATCGCCGCCGGTTGCCATCCAGTTTCCGCCCCACAGATCGCCGTGTAGCAGCGATGGCTGGCACGCATCCTCATCGATCCACTCGTCCAATGTTTCAATCAGCCGGTCGAGCAGGTGCGCGCGCTGGGCAGGCAGCCTGCCCTGCCGTATGGCCAGATCGCGTTGGACGCTAAGCCGCTGTGTCCGGTAAAACTCAAGCCACGAATCGCTGAGACGGTTTAGTTGAGGCAGCCTGCCGATGAAGTTGTCGTGATCGAGACCGTATTGGGGCTGCCTGACAAGGTGCTGGCAAGCCAGTCTTCGCCCCAACTTCTCGGCGCTCCTGTCGCTTTTACCCTCATGCTCGATCCACTCCATGATTAAATAGGCCGTTTTTGAACCCGGTACGTTGCCCCAGCCGATGACCTTCGGCACACGCACGCAGGATGCCTCGGTCAGGCGGGCTAAGCCGCGCGCCTCACTCTCAAAAAAACCGTCCGGTGGGGAGTTGTGCCATTTGATGCAGCAGGTTTGCTGTTGTGTGACGATCCGGGCTGCCAGGTTAATGTCGCCACCCCCGATGGGGACGATCCGGGTCACCGGGCTGTCATCCCCCTTTTCGCGCAACGTAGCATAGATAGCTTCAGTCAGAGGTCGTGGCAGGCTCATAGTCCCTCCTTCTCACGGATGTGCGCCAGCAGACCGGCACAGCCTGCTTCGACCAGGCGGAAGACTTCTTCAAAGCGGTGGGTATAGTAGGGGTCGGGTACTTCCTGGATGCCCAGGTGAGGCGCATAGTTGAGCAGCAGCCCCACCTCAGCCTGGGTTACTCCAGCGCGGCGGAGTCCTTCGATGTTCTCGTTATCCATAGCGACCAGGTAGTTGGACGTGGAGAGATCGGTTGGCGATAGCCTACGGGCGGTATGTTCATATGGAATACCATGGTCATGCAAAACACGCTGTGTGCCAGGATGCGCCCGCTCACCAATGTGCCAGCTGCCGGTGCCACATGAGCTAACCCTGATTTGACTTTCTAACCCTGCTTGTTTAACCATGTGCTTGAACACTGCTTCGGCCATCGGAGAGCGGCAGATGTTGCCCAGGCATACAAATGTGACATTGATCAGCATTGTGTTCCTCAGTGTCGTGTGCTGACTATGATAATACCACGTTTGCGAAGGGTTCAAAGATCATGTACCACACTGCAATGGCTCTACCAGGGCCACGGCACGATATGAAGGGGTGGTTTTCAGGTGATGCATGATGAGATCTTGATGGTGGTGATGGGGCACAGTCATCACCCATAGGCCTTTTGCTTGTGCTGATTGCTGGTTGCTGAGCAGTCAGCAATTCCCGCTTTGGAAATCTATAGCCTGTATTTCGCACTTTCCGGATTTGATATTTGGC
>JAFGMS010000167.1 GCA_016927375.1 Anaerolineae bacterium | reverse complement strand
TCTGTTGCTTTTTTCGTGATGATTTCATGCTTTCTCCGTATCATAAAGCATGTTGCGGCTAACGCCCTGCGCGTCAGCCGCGCCGCGTCTTTCCCGAGATCGGCTTCCATTCGAGCCGCGGCACATAACCAATTTCGCGCACGGTTTCCGGCCGCGGCAGCGGCGTCGGACTGCACGCGCTTGTTATTAGAATGTAAGTGCCTCTCGTCGCAGTGGGGCATTGGCACCAGCGGACTGGAAGCTGGACACGGTCGGTGTTACCCTTATCCTTAATCGATGAGGGACGGGGTACGCACCGAGGGCAGGGAGCGTGCGGGCAAGCCGACGTCGCCTATGGGATGTGCAAAGACACAAGCCCGAGCTGTTATTTGGCTTCCCCGTCGGAACTCTCATCTGGGAGGCCCATGATGGTCAGCCCGAATCGGTAGGTGACACTCTTCGCCCGAAAATCCGTGCCCAGCTTGTACCAGTCACTATGAAAGGAGTATAGCATGAATTCTATCTTGCACCGCACCTTTGAGCGCTACATCGCCGTTGACCTGCACAAAAACTATGTTGTTGTTGGTGGTGTCAATATCAGGCAGGAGGTTGTCCTCCCGCCCCGGCGCATTGAGCTCAAAGACTGGCCGCGTTGGGCCGGGAAGCATTTGAAAAAGACTGACGCGCTGGTGGTTGAATCGACTTCCAACGCCTGGGATTTCTATGACCAGGTGGAGCCGCTGGTCGGGAAGGCCGTTGTCGCTAATCCACGGCTGGTCAAGCTCATCGCCGGCGCGCAGGTCAAGACCGACAAGATCGATACGTTGGCTCTGGCCAAACTGCTGGCGGCTAATCTCATTCCTGAGGTGTGGGTGCCGCCGCTGTTTGTCCGCGAAGCGCGTGGGCTGCCGGCTCACCGTCGACGTCTGGTCAAGGCCCGCACGACGGTTACCAACCGGTTATTGAGCCTCCTTCAGCGTCACAGCCTGCCTGGGCCGGAAGGCGAGCCCTTCAGCGCCGCTAACCGCCCCTGGTGGGAAACCCTAGAGGTCTCGCTAACTGAGAAGCTGCGGGTCCGGCAGGACCTGGACAGCCTTGCCCACCTGAAGGGGCAGATCGCTGAGCTCAATGACGAGGTCAATCGTCTGAGCACCACCCAACCCTGGGCCGACCTGGTTCCCTTTGTCATGCAGCTGCCCGGTTTCAGCGTGCTCCTGGCGATGATTGTTCTGGCTGCCATTGGCGACATCACGCGTTTTCCCAGCGCCAAAAAGCTGGTTGGCTATGCCGGCCTGGGCGCCAGTGTCCACAACAGTGGCAAGACACGGCGTTCCGGAGGCATTACCAAAACCGGCCGCCGCGAGCTGCGCTGGGCGCTGGTCGAAGCCGCCTGGAGTGCCGTCCGCTACTCTCCCCACTGGAAGGCCGAGTTCAAACGCCTCACCAGTCGCATGCCGGAGAATGTAGCCATTGTGGCCATTGCCCGCAAACTCTTGGTGGTGATTTGGCATGTGCTCACCGAGCAGGCTGCTGATAAGCATGCCGATGCGGAGCGTGTCGCTGCCAAGTTCATGCGTTGGTCGTGGGGTCTCACTCAGGAACAGCGCGATGGTCTGTCTACTCGCCTGTTTGTACGCCGCCAGCTCATGCGTCTGCAGCTCGGGGAGGACTTGACCCACTTTTCCTATGGAGGCATGCCCAGGCGTATTGCCTCAGTAGAAGAGCTGTTGGTGGCCTGTCCCCAATTGGCTCCTTCTGACTGAGGGCGCTCGCTTTGATCTCTATGTGTGTGGCCTGACTGGCTTTTCTGACTACCAAGGCTCGCACCTATCGTAAGCTGGAAAATAGCAGTTCCGATACAGCCCCGCTCCTTTTAGGGTGCGGCAGGCCGGTGCAGTGCTGCTATAGCTTGGCAATACGGACCGTTGAAAAACTGCCCCTTGACAACTGCACTACATCAGTAGGTGCAATCCTGCTCACAAAGCAGCGTCTGTCTTGTTGTAGCACTACGTTTTAGGCCCTCTTGCACAAGTAATGATCGTGCACAAAGCCCATCTTCATTGCTCGTCCCTGTCAATCGGTGAGTCTGGCCTTTCCAGATTCTCGATTCTTCTAGAAACAAACTTCGGATGCTCAGTGCCTTTGTCTCCAAGAGCATTCCAGACTGCAAAGCAGGATGCGTAGGCCACGCTATCCCAAGAAGAATGGGCAGGGTGCGCGTCAATTTTGGTGACCATAACATTGATACCGCCAACTTGGCCCTTGGATGTGTGGCGCAGAGCGTGCTTACATCCAGCAATAGCACCTGCACGATACTCATCACATACTGGCCATTCCCATGCATCAGGACCATACACATCCTTCAACCACGCGAAGGCATCGGGAGATATTCTTATACGCGATTGGCCATTACATTGAGAGGTTTCCACAAACACCTCAGCGTAAAGACCTCTCGTCAACTTGAAAGAACCTGTTGCCATGATGTCATGCACCTAACGTTAATAGGTGTCAATCTGCAAGAAATCATAAACCCTTTTTAGAAAAGAAGTCTCGTCTTCAACGATGCCACGCTCAACTGCTTTGTCATACTCTGCCGAATCTGATAGTCTGTCTTCGAAATCATACCGCAATGGACAAGTATCCGACTTCTCAGGATGTAAGTAGATGTACACACGTCTTTGGAGAGCAGGATTACAGAAACTACAAGCGATCAGATCCGCATCATCTTGTGTCATGTCAACATCACTCAGCAAATCGCAGATTCGCTTAAGCCGGGGATGAAGCTGCTCAATATATGACTGATTTCGGTATGACATTATGCACCTAACGCCCTGCGCGTCAGCCGCGCCGCGAGTTTTCCGAAGTGCCCTTCAGTTCGAAGCACGTTACATGACCAATTTTGCGCGCTGATTCGGGCCGCGACAGCGGCGTCGGACTGCACGCGCTTGTTAGGCAAGTTCTCACTCTTGGCGACTAGTGCCGGAACAATTTGCATTGTAGCTGGTTCGCCAGCATCTCGATAATCGGCAGGCACTGCTCTTCATGCGTTCTGTTAGAGAAGCTGAAGAAGATGTTGTTTTCCCAGAGAGTACATCTGATGCCGCCATCCACCGCGTAGTCGAAGCACTTGCCGCTGCGCATCAGGCGCCGATGCTCCTCAACGAGAGCCTTCGGCCACCCTGCTTTGACGCCTGCCTCAATGATGGCTGGGATATCAGTTTCTTTTCTGTTCACCCCAGGGAGGCTATCAAGTAAGCGCTTCGCATCGGCATAAGGAAACTCAGCATCATCACTGGTTGGAATGATCCGTATGGCCGACACATGTCACTCCTTTGTTTACCTAATGTCCAAGGATCAGTGGCGACAGCCAGCGGACGTGCATTCCCATACCATCGCACTTTTGTGCATCAGTCAGACATCTTTCTATCCGAGTGAGCAACGAGGGATGTCCCATCTGGCAATCCACCCCAACTCTGTCCGGTCCAATGCCAAATCTCGTCAATGCGAATTTCTTGGACTGGCCCATACTCGGGCTGTTCAATCAGTTCATTACGAAGATAGAGCGCGTTTATGGTACGGACCCTTCCGGTAATGATCCCCTCGTCAATTCTTGACGCATTGACAACAAGAACGTCCCTTCGAATATCGCGAGCAATAAACCGCGATACTCTCTTGCCCTCCTGATATTTTCGACGACGATGCCATTTTTGGACCGTTCTGATCATTTTGATTTCAATGCCTAACGCCCTGCGCGTCAGCCGCGCCGCGAGTTTACCGAGATCGGCCACAATTCGAGCCGCGTTACATAGCCAATTTTGCGCC
>JAFGMS010000166.1 GCA_016927375.1 Anaerolineae bacterium | reverse complement strand
TGACGTTTCTTCATAACATGGCGATGTTATTCAATAACACAGCGATGTTCCTTTATCACCTCGCAACGTTTCTTTAGGATGTGACGGCGCGCCTCCAGAGCATCGCGATGTTTCTCTAATCACAGTGATGGTCTTGATAGGGTATGACCTCGTTCCCACGCTTATGAACCTTCACTATTTAGTCCGGGCACCCTGCCTGAACACCGATACTAGTACTGTCATTCCCGCTTTCGGGGGATGTCCGCCAAACCTTCCCGGAGGTTAGCAGACTGGCACCTCAGAGAGAGTGACTACACTGAAAACTCCGGGAGGGTCACACGTCGGGCGGGCCTATTGCATTGTGTAATTTACCTTAATTCGAGAAATTCGTGGAATTGGTGGAAAATAAATAGGGCACTCTCATCCGGTTAAGAAAGTTGAACCATGTACGTTGATTCTGTCACCATCGCGGCATTGGCCGACGAACTAAAGACCACACTCCTCGACGGGCGTGTGCAAAGCGTGGTCGCGCCTGACGATCTGTCGGTGGGCTTTGAGATCTACGCCCAGCGGCAGCGGCATTACCTGCTGATCAGCGCGGCGCCCAAGTCGGCGCGCTGCCATCTTGTAGCGGAGAAGCTGCGCCGGGGCGTCGAGCATCCTTCCCCGCTGCATCTGCTGCTCAAAAAGTATGTCGATGGCGCCCGGCTGGTGGGCATCGAGCAGCCGCCGTGGGAGCGCATCATCACCTTCGATTTCTCCGGCGAGCACGGTGACACGCGCCTGATCGCCGAGATCATGGATCAGCGCAGCAACATCATCCTGACCCTGGAAGGCGAGATTATGGACTGCCTGCGGCGGATCGGGCCGGGAGAAAACCGCGTCCGGACCATCATGCCCGGCAAGCCTTACGTCCCTCCGCCGGCCCAGGGCAAAGTGCTGCCGGATGAGGTCACGGCGGGCCAGATAACCGCTTTCCTGGGGCAGGCGGGCGATACACCGGCCTGGCGTGTGCTGGTTGGGCACATCGCCGGGGTCAGCCCGCTGCTGGCCCGTGAGGTCATCTACCGTTCTTGCGAGGATGCCCGGGCCCCGGCTTTCGACCTCTCCGGCAAGATCGTCCACGATGCCTTTAGTGCTCTCATGGATGACGTGGCAGCCCATCGATGGTCTCCCTGCGTCATCCCGGCGGAGGAAGAAGAGGGATATCGCGCCTTTGCGGCCTACCGGCTGACCCATCTGGGCGCGTGCAGCCCTGCCGAGGGGATCAGCGCGGCGATGGCAGCCTACTTCGGCGCGCCGGTGAGGGAGCAGGCCTACCAGGCAGGCAAGCAGCCGGTCGCCGGCCAGATCGAGGCGGCCAGGAAACGGGTAAGTCGCAAGCTGGCGGCACTGGATCGCGAGACGGCTACGGAGGAGGACATCGAGCTGCTGCGCAAGCAGGCCGAGCTGCTGCTGGCCTACGGCCCGACGCTGCGCCCCGACCAGACCTTCTTTCAAGCCCAGTATGAGCCGGGGGAGCCACTGGTCAGCATCGAAATCGACCCGAACCTGACGCCGGTCGAGAACGCCAATCGCTACTTTGAGCGCTACGGGAAGGCCAAGCGGGCGGCTGCTGATGTCCCCAAGCTGCGGGCGGCGACGGCGCGCGAGATCGCCTATCTGGACCAGCTGGCTACCGACCTCGACCTGGCCGAGAGCTGGCCGGAGATCGACGCAGTGCGGGAGGAGCTTCAGAAGGCCGGTTACTGGCAGGGGCAGAAGACCCGCACGCCCAGATCGGGCAAGCCGGGCATCCGGCGAATAACGACCGATGACGGCTTCGTGATACTGGTCGGGCGCAACGCTGAGCAGAACCACGCGCTGGTGACCGAGAAGTCCAAGCCCGGCGATTTATGGGTACATGTGCGCGATCTGCCCGGCAGTCACGTCATCATCCGCAACGATGGGAGACCGATCCCGGAGGCGGTCATCACGCGGGCGGCCGAGCTGGCGGCGCAATACTCGGCGGGGCGGGGCGAAGCATCGGTGGAGGTGGACGTCACCGAGCGCCGCTACGTGCGGCCGGTGAAAGGCGGCAGGCCGGGGCAGGTGACCTATAAGAACGAGCGCGTGGTGACGGTGAGGGCGAGGGACGAGTGATGAGTGATGAAGCGTAAGGCATAAGCAACAAGTGGTGGAGATCGACTGACTGGGGTGTTCCACTGGACCGTCGTTTGGTATTATCGATGATGAGGTTGTGTCCTGTGCATCGACAACTTATTACAGATGAGGAGAAACATGAGTGAGAAATTCAAGATTGGCGATTCGGTTGTTGTCAAACCCGGCGTTGCTGATCCCGACAACGGGCAGGATATTGGAGGGTGGCAAGGCAGAGTAGTGAGCCTTGGTACCTACCAGGAGAAAAAGCTGGTCACTATTCAGTGGGACAGCATCACATTGGAGAATATGCCCGAGGAAGTCATCGAGCAATGTGAAGAAGCCGGCACAAATTGGGCGGAGATCGTGCTTGGCATTGACGAAGTCCAACCGGCTAAGGCCAGAGATACTGAGAAGCAAGTCAAGGAAGTGGAAGGTAAGCTTCGCGATCAATCTGGCTGGCTGTGGCTCGGGCCGGAAGGAAAGACCATTCGAAAGGTGTTGGAGGGCGTCGATCCGGACGATGATTTTGAGGCATTTGAAGCGTGGTACAAGCATCTTTCCGCCAACCTCAAACTGCCCTTCGAGGCGGAGATAGACGAGTGGCAGGATCGCGGGCCACATCGTCCGGGGGATAAACTCACCGTGTTGGCTTTTGAAGAGGAAGTCGAAGATCTCTACGGCGTGATGGTCGATGTCAAAGGCAAACGCGGGATGTTTGTATTCCCCTTGTGCGATTTAGCTGCAGTCGACAAGAAGTCGGACAACTATGATTTGATCGAGGAGTACCGGGTCTGGTTTGCCAACCGGTAGCTGTGCGCTGTGGGCTGGCCAGGTGACTTGTAAGAATGAGCGGGTGGTGACGGTCAGGTCTAGCAACGAGTCATGAGCAGCGAGCAACGAGTGGCGAGGGATGAGGCTCGATGCCTGTCTATCCGACATACATGAACCGAACCGGGCCGCGCGCAGCGGCCCGGTTTCAATCTGAGGCTCGACCGGTCAGTTAATGGGTCATTGAATCCAGGCAGCTTGCCACGGAGACCAGGATGCGAACGCCGATGCGTTATTGCACAAGAAGGGTATCAGAGGCATGCCAATCAAAGTATCCGGTAGTTTCGACTTATACAAGCCATTGACACCAAGAACGATGTGATACTGGCCGTCAGGTGTTCGAATGGAATCTCTGCTGAAAGCATCTTCGAACTGAGGCGACCAGATCGCCTCAACACCTGTGTCATGGCTTTCCGTTACTGTAAGCTGAAGCCGACCCGCCCATCTTGGATGCCGGTAGGCAGTAGCAGTGCAGTCTTCACAGAGTGGCGTCACACTCGGCTTCGCCAGCCGGTTTGTTTCGCCGTTGGGGGTAATGGCGTAGACCACGTTATCTTGTGCACCTCCGAAGAAGAGATCGCGGTCGGCTGCCCACCAGAGGTATTCGATGCGCTGTCCCGGAATGAGAATCTCGGTTCTCTGGCCATCCTTATATACAATCAGGGGCGTATCAGACTCCGAACGCCGAGGTTGTGCCAGCAGCCAGATGTTATGCTCTTTTGAGTAGGCAGCGTCTATAAATGGCTCCTCCACAACAGTCGTGGAAGCACCCGTATCGATAGACACGATCTGAATGTTCTTGTACTGGTGTAATGCTGTATCCTCTTCTAAGAGAATAATCTGTGCCTCATTGAACCAACCATATATGTATAAGGTCTTGGTGTCTTCAGGATTGTCAGCCAGCAAGAGGGCGTCAGCTCCATCGGACTTCACCGACCATATATCCCCTTGGGCTTCGTAAATCAGACGTTCTCCGGTAGGCGACCAGCGTGGGTCAGATGCGGTGCCGGGATGCTCGGATAAAGGGGTGATTGCCCCGCTGGTATAGTCATAGGTATACACCTCGGCGCCATCGTCCGAAGTTCCGATGAAGGCTAGTAAGCTTCCTCCAGGCGACCATTTCAAGCTGCCCTGTGCTGACTCCGTGACGGTTGTCACGCTGCCGGATGGAAGCTCCATGAGCTTCAGCGTGGAGCCGCTGCGGTAAGCCACCACTGCTCCGCCCGAGATCGTGCTCCCGGGGCGGATGGCAAAGGCAGAAACAGGTGCGCGCTCCAGTTTCTTCCACCACGTGCCGTCTTGATCCATCACCCAAAGATAGTGAGGACGGGGAGTACTGCAGAATGGATCGCTGGTAGTCTCTTTGGCCAGGAACAACAACCACGGTCCCTGCCCGGTAAGCGGAAATTGCGCTGTCGAGTTAATGCATAAGGCGGCCGGCTCAATCGATATATTCTGACAGATCTCCGGTGGCAGCTCAGTGATTGGGTTGTTGGACAGATCCAGCGACTTGAGGTTGGTCAACAGACCCAGCTCTGGTGGTAGCTTGGTGAGCGGGTTTTCATACAAATCCAGCTTCTGAAGATTGCTCAGTTGGCCAAACTCTGGCGGCAGCTCTGTGAGTTGGTTCCCGGCTAAATCCAGTGTTTGAAGGTTGGTCAGCTGGCCAAATTCCGGCGGCAATTCCACGAGGGCATTGCTGCCCAAATCGAGATCTCGAAGATTGGTGAGGTGTCCAAATTCCGGAGGCAGCTCTGTGAGCTGATTGAAAAATAGATTTAGCTCCTGAAGATTGGCCAGCCGGCCGATCTCCGGTGGCAGCTCCGTGAGATGGATATCCTCCAAATTCAGCACTCTCAAGTTGGCCAGTTGACCAATCTCCGGCGGCAGCTTTGTGATGTGGCTGGGTGAGAAGTCGACCCAATCCTCTTTGCCAAGATAGAGCTCTCGGAGGTTGGACAGCCGGCCGATCTCCGGCGGCAGCTCTGTGAACAGGTTATCCCATAGATCCAGCTTCTGAAGATTGCCTAATTGGCCGATCTCCGGCGGTATTTCTGTGATCTGGTTACCATATAGATACAGTTCCTGGAGGTTGGACAGCCGGCCGATCTCGGGTGGTAGCTCCATGAGCTGGCTAAAGGATAAGTCCAGTATCTGGAGGCTTGTCAGCTGGCCAATCTCCGGCGGCAGTCTCGTGATTTGGTTACCCGCCTCACAGTCCCAAAAGCTGCCGCTCAGGTTCAGCGTCTCAAGGTAGGTTAGCTGGCCAAATTCCGGTGGCAGCTCCCCTTGCAGGCGGTTCGTGTTAAGGTCCAGTGCGGTAACATGACCTTGAGAACATCGAACACCATGCCAGGAGCAGAACGGCTTTTCGCTCAGCCAATTTGTATCATCCGTCCAGCGCTCCCCATTCGTCGCCTGGTAGAGTGCCGCCAGCGCCTGGTATTCGGCCTCGATCTCCGGGTCTTTGGTTGGGGTTGGGGATGCTGCCGGTGTGGGTGTGCCGAGTATCTCTGTGGCGGGTACAGGTGTCGCTGCCGTTGACTGGCAGCCCGCCAGCAGCAGACACGTGACTATGATGAAAAGCTTGATTGGTGTGCGTGTGTTCATCTGCTCGATCCTCATGATTGGAGAAGGAAAATAGGCAGCTGCTTTCTACTCTAATATAATACAAGCTTTGATGTTTCAGGGATGTGTACGGGGGTAACAGAGTAGAAACATCTTGTAACAGAGCCGATACACGACATGCTCAAGATCCTTGGACAACAATCCAGAACCCTACAGCTATCGAAGAGCTTAGGGGCCAATCAGTGATTGGGTAGTTACATCC
>JAFGMS010000165.1 GCA_016927375.1 Anaerolineae bacterium | reverse complement strand
GTCAAGTTTTCCTGAGCAACCAGAATGGGCTGGAGAGGCTCCTTGTGCTTCAAAACGAAGGATCGACGAAGGAGCGACGGATCTGGAACGAAGAGCACCTCTGGGCGTATGTACCGGTTGGGGGGAAAGATCACAATTCACCGCAGAGACACTGAGGTTTCCTTTTTTTCTCTCTGTCCTCTGCGCCCCTGGTATGAAAATAGATTGGGCGAAGCGTCAGTATGCGCACGGTCGGACTAACAGTCCGACCTACATTAGCCTGGACATTTTCATCTATTGAAGGTGCAGGCATTAGCCCGGCATCGTAACTGCGGTGAAGATAAGCTTCTCGATAGGCGCCCCTCAACATCTACATATGCCGAGCGCCTCTTTAAGTATAGCAACATCGAGAGGTTACTAAAGTTGACATTGTCAAAGTGGTTACTCATATCTTTGCCTTTCCCCACCCCAACAGTTAGCGGTTTTGTAACATTTCTTTACCCAATCTTGCATTGCACTGTGATATGGTAAGAGTATACTGGACTGTTCCGTCTCTAGTATCAGAAAAATCCTAAGATTGGTATTGAATGCTTAATCGTAGATATTGGTCACTGTTGAGTCAGTCTGTAATGTATTTGTTGACCGGCTTTTCTTGAACCTATCCTTTATGAAAGGCAACACAAACACAGAGAACAACAGTTGGCCAAGAAAGCTAGGCAATCCCTGTGCAAAACCGCTATATCAGAGTTTGTGGGGATAATCCTCGCCTAACAACGGTGGCATCATCCATATTAGCATTTTTCTCTCGTTCTCACTCGTACTGTTGGTCATTCAATATACTAATTGATTCTTTTAGTCAGATAGAGAAGGGAGAGAGCCACATGCTGGACTGGTACTTGCAGCCGCGTCATTGGTCGCCATGTCAAACATACGCTACTGGCGACGTAGTGATGAACATGATATCACAGGGCTGGAGGGTAACTTCAGTGCAAGCCGCCCCTGGCCAGAGCCGCGCCAAGCTCCATGTTGTCAATTTGAGCCGTGACGATGACAATCTCGATCTCCTCGTCTTAGATGGCCCAGCAATTCGGGGCATCGCTATGAAGATTACTGCCCTCTGAGCTTCGATCTGTTTGCCAATTTCTTACTTCTATTTACACTCATTGGGTACACTGTACTGTACCCGTTTTTCGCGTGGGCTGAATGAATGCGATACGCTGTGCAAGGTTCTGGACATATCTGGCAAGCCTCGCCAATATTGCCCGGCATTGCAGTCTGTCTGAAAGATTCACCCAACTCCATTTGCACAAGTAGGAATAATACTCCCAATATGGCAAAGATGAACCATGCATCTATTGATGTTCTTTTTAGGCTGTGCATCGCCCCTAATAGCGGATGACAGCCAGCATGCGATCTGTTAAACTACGCCTCTGCTTATGGGTAAGGGAACAAAAGTGCCCTATATCATTGCCATCTTCTTAGGGAGTCGCATGCCTAGATTCAATCGATCCAACCTGCGTTTGTATGCTGCCGGATTTAGGGCTTGGGTCACCGGGCCAACGATCATTGCCGTGCTAGCGCTCAGTCTGTTGTGGGCGCTGTTCTTCTGGCGGTTGTTGACACCCTCTCTTGAAGACAGGGTCATTTTCTCTGGTGGCGATTTTACGATCCAGTTCTTTCCTTTCAGCAACTATCAGGCTATGCGCATGCAGGCAGGGCAAATTCCTCTATGGAACCCTTATAACGACGCAGGTTCCCCCTTTGCAGCCGATTTGCAATGGGGCACCTGGTATCCGCCGCGCTGGATAGCCTTATTCCTGGCTGGCCCAGGAGGGTGGAAAATCGAGACATTGCAGATGGAAGTCGCTGCACATTACTGGCTTGCCAGCGTATTGATGTATGCTTTTCTTCGCGCCATTACCCGCCACCCGACTGCTGCCCTGGCCGGGAGCATTATCTTTACCTACGGTGGGAACCTGACCAGCTACCCTATGCAGCAAGTTGCTGTGCTTGAAAGTATGGTGTGGCTGCCTTTGGTGCTGCTGGGGGTTCATCTCAGTCTGTCACAAGGAAAGTCTAAGATTGGCGGGAGCCTGCTAGGTGGCTTGGGTCTGGGGCTTTCGCTTTTGGGCGGGCACCCTCAGACCACTCTTCACATCATCTATATAATGGTGGCTTATGCGGCTTTTGAGGGATGGATGCGGCAGATCGTCTGGTGGGGCATCGTATGGCGGATTGGGCTTACACTTGGCATCGGCGTTGGCATTGGGGCCGTCCAATGGCTCCCAAGCCTGGAGTATGCCGGCCTCGCCAGTCGCATGGAAGAGTATCACTATGCCGAAAAATCAAGCGGCTTCTCCCCCCTCGACCTGGCCGAAATAATCTGGCCAAACGTAGTTGGTCTTTGGTGGTCTTCGCTTTATGCGGGCGTAGCGAGTCTGCTGCTGGCGCTCGGAGCGCTCTTTCATCCCCGAGCACGGCAGCGTTTCTGGGCATCTGTTTTGATCATTTCCCTGGTACTCTCGCTGGGCAGAAACACCATTGCTACTGATGTTGCCTATCTTCTTGCCCCCGGGATAAACCTTTTCCGGGGACAGGAGCGTTTTGTCTTCTTCTTTACCCTGGCAATGACCGTGTTGGCTGCTTATCAAGTCGACCAGCTTCTGATGGGAACGGATGAAGGTATCAAGCAACCCACTCAGGAAGAAAGCCGGAGCTTTGGGCAATTGGCTTTGGGCCATCTGGGCCTAACAGGAATCGCGGCTTTCGCAGTCATACTCCTATCCATCACCGAGATCGCGGCCATACCAGAGAAAATCACGAGCAGCCTGATCTTTGTCGCGCTAATGAGCTTGTTCTTCACGCTGTGGCTGCGAAATCGTCCAGCTCTTGGGCCGCTGGTACCTGTAACGCTCGTCGCATTGATCGTTCTCGATCTCTTCTCGATTGGAACACGTTCCACGAACTTTGTCCCCGACCGCCCTGAAAATCGGCCCATTCCTCTGGCAGCTAATTACCTGCAGACGCCGCCTACCACCACCTGGCGTGTCGATGGCGCTGCTGGTCTGCGCGGCTACAGCATATACTACAGGGTACCTGATATCTATGGCAATAGTCCGCTTTCTCTGCTCAGCACGACAGAGCTGCGGCGCATCCCTGTGGATCGCTTTTGGGAGGTGTTGTCGGTGCGCTACGCGACCTTGGTAGATGTCGCGCCACCCCAATCCACATCGACCGCCCCTCTGGCGACTCTGCAGAACAACGATGGACAATCCTATGTACTCTACGAGCTAACCGATCCGCGTCCATTTGCCCACCTGGTTTATGATTATCGCACAGCGGGCAATCAAGGATTTGCCAGGCAGATGATGGCTGACCCGAGCGTCAATCTGCGTGAGACAGCCATCACCACTCATCCCCTACCGTTCGAGTTGTCCGGCACCCGGCCGGCCGACGGTAAAATAAGTGATTTCCATATGCCTACACCGGAACACATTGAGATGACCATCTCGACCAGCGAAGATGCGCTGCTGACGCTGTCTATTCCTAATTACCCAGGCTGGCAGGCAGCCATCGATGGGCACCCGGTCGAGATTGTCGACACCTACGCCGGGTTGATCGGTGTTCCCATCCAGGCCGGTAATGGGCAGATAGTCCAGGTAGACTTTGTTCCCCGGCTGGTGATTATAGGGGGGATTGTTTCAGGGGGCACACTTCTGGGAATGATCGTCATTGCACTGGCAGCCACTCGCCTGGGGCAGGTGACGTTGTGTATAAAGGTAGACCAAATGATGTCATATACCGTCACGGGGTGCGGTTAGTTTGCCCCCCATAAATGAATATGGAGACATCTCCCGTCTTCCTAACCAGCCCGTAATTATCTCACCCTTTGTCACAACGTAGTGAACCATCCCAGAAACCGGTCTTGTGGGCGTCGAACAAACCATCCTGACCGCGAAAATGGCATCAACATTGTACCGTTCTTGCAAGAGAAAAAAACCTGGTTTCCTTTGCGTTTTTTGAGAACGATACGAGTGGAGCATAGAGCGAGAACCATTCCCTATGAATGATAGACCAATTTCTATGCGCGACTCGCAGCATTGTGTCCCATCGGTGAACATTGTCAGCAGTTATGTCAGGCTCTCAGTAAACACGTGTTGACAGCCGGCATAACCTGTGGTATTGTTTCGGCGAATTTGGCTGGAGGTACTCCGTAGGGGCAATCAGTGTTCCTACGATTTTATTATACCTCGTTCAGTCAGATGGTGAAGGTTGCAATCATTGAGGAGGAGACGCTACTCTATGGATAATCGTGTAACCGGAATCGTCAAATGGTTTAGTTGCATCAAGGGGTACGGTTTCATCGAACCGGATGGTAGTGATATGGACGTCTTTGTTCACTACACATCTATTGCGGGCGATGGTTGTCGTGACCTTAGTGAGGGCCAGCGTGTCGAGTTTAGCATCCAAGCTACGCCAAAAGGCCTCACCGCAACTGATGTGGTGGAGTTGGCTGTTATCAGCCAGAATTAGACATTCTGCAGGATATAAGAACCTGCTATATAACTTGACTTGCGAAGGGGCGGGCATTATTTACCCGCCTCTTTCTTGTTTGCACTTGTTTCATCCCGCAGGTAAGCTTGTGATATACTAAGCCAGGTGATGTAAAGAACGCGCCAAAACGTTCTCTAGCCAGAGGGATGGTACATCACCATCGCTTGAGCATTATCCGGCAGCATCCGCCATTGAGATCTACCACAAGATACTGCTTAATGTGTATTGACGCAGTGCCTGAGAACATCGCAATTCTAGAGAAACCTGCAGATAAGAAAAGGTGAGCCCATGACTGCATCTGCGATCACCGTCCGGATAGACGATCGCATCCGGTTACTTTCGACGGTATTGGCATTGACAACCTGGCCGGAGCAAGAACAGGCTTTCAGGCCTCATGGTGTTCATGCTCAGGCTAAAGCTGTACGCGCGGCCCTGGCCGTCGCTGAGGAGCATCCGGCGGTTCATATTATGCAGGAGATGCTGGAGACTGCTCAGAGTCTCAGCACAATCTTCAGCTACAGCGCCTGTCTAAGCCTGCCCGGCTTCCGGGCTCGTTCTGCGGAAATTCCTGTCTGGGCTCCAGAAGATTGGCCTGTCCAACTCCGCGATTTTGCGCACGCATATCGTGTCCGGGAGGTGTGGGAAAAGGGTAAGGCGGCCTGGAAGGAAGCCGAGGAACAAGCTCGCCGGGCTCTTGAAGGTCAAGATCCGCTGCCATTGTTAGTACAATTCTTTGGACAGCAAGATCTGGAGTTTGTCTTTCAACCGAACCTGGGCTATCCCACCAATGAGGCTATTGGCTTCCGCTGGGGGCAGGCATTGATATGCATCTGCCCACCACACGTCGCCTGGGGTACCAATCCGCCATGGCCTTATGACGATGATCCTGCTGCAACTTACCGTGAAGCTTTCAGTACCTATGCCCGGATTTTGCTGCGTGAGTTCCTTGACCAGCATCCCCAAGAGGCTGATCTGGCTATGCATACCCATCTACCAGTGCCAAATACCTTCCTGGCACGCTACCCGGACTGGTTCGATCAGTTTGCGGTGTTGGTAGTCAGTGCGTTAACGGCTATTGCTTTGAAACAGGCCTTTGATGAACAGGAGGCTGCTTCGTTTACCGTGATGGCTCATAAAGCACACGGCTTCAAGATGCTCCCGGCAGTAGTCGATGTTTTGGAACACTACCTGCTGGAACGGCAGGCCGGTAAATACAGTGATTTTGCCAGCTACATGCCTATGTTTTTTAAGACCTTACGCATTGCAGCCAGGATGCAGAAGCTGTGATTGTTCATCTGAGATTTATTGAGACATGGTATAGGCAATGACGCAGCGGAAACGAAGGGATAACTGGTTCAACCAGGCACTCCGGCAGGCTCCCTGGCGTACTCAAACACAGGCAACGTCGCTGATTATGGCGACTGTGATCATGGTGGCGGTGATCGGTACGTTGTATCTGGCGCAGGCCAGCCGGACTGCTGCGACTGGACGCCGTCTGCAGGATCTTGAAGCTCAACGGCAGGTGCTTGAACAGCAAAATGCCCAGCTGCGGGCTGAGATCGCTGCGCTGCAATCTGTTCCGCGTTTGATCTCAGAAGCTGAGCGGCAGGGTTTCCGCAGGGCTGAGCCGCAGGATGTAGAGTATCTAAAGATAGATAATGTTTCACAGACTGTTGCTGCCATGCCGTTCGCTCCCGCAGATGTAGAAGAGATAGTGCCCGAGTATGACGAAACACTGGGCAGCTGGCTTAGCGGACAGATGGCCATGTTGCGGGAGCAGTTTGATTTGTTTCTTGGTACGACCCCAAGCCCGGATGAGACACCAGAGCAATAGGGCCAATCCTTCTGGGGGAGAAACTTATGCAAGAATCTCTTAACCGGCGCTTGAGCTTCATCGGGGCAATTCTGATGATCCTGGCGCTGCTGGCAATCTATCGGTTGGTGTCACTTCAGTTTGCCGATGATACAGGCTATTTTGCCAATGTGGCGTGGGATGAGTATAGCTATAAGATTACCGTCCATCCACCTCGTGGAGAAATCTATGATCGCAGTGGCGTGCTGCTTGCTACCAACAGTGTCAAGTATGAGATCGGTCTCTCTCCTGTACTGATCTATGATCGCCAGGGTACCGCTGAGGCACTCTCTGGCGCCATGGGAATCCCCAAAGAGGAATTGCTGGAGGATATATCCAGCGAGGCACCTTATGTGATGTTGGCGAGCCGTGCTTCCGCTTCGATGGGACAGGCCGTGCTGGCATTGGGATTGGATGGCGTGGCTGTATCGCCGATCACCGAGCGGTTTTACCCGCATGGCTCTTTGGCGGCACATGTTTTAGGTTTTGTTGCCCGCGACAATGTAGGCTATTACGGCATCGAAGGTTTTTACAATAATGTCCTTTCCGGCGACGTCTCGGTTAGTGACCAGAGCCGCATTCCCTTCGAGGCTACCGGTGGCGAGGGATGGAGACAGGGCTCGACTCTTCATCTGACCCTTGACAGCGAGATCCAATATCTGGCCGAGAATACATTGGCTCAGGCCGTGCATGATACCAATGCAGAGGGTGGGACGGTCATCGTGCTCGATCCTAAGACCGGTGAGGTGCTGGCGATGGCCAATCTGCCAACCTACGACCCTAATTTGTTCTACTCACAGGCCGCCGAAATAACCAAAATATTCGATAATGCTGCCGTCAGCAAACAATATGAACCGGGCAGCGTGGTCAAAGTTCTCACGATGGCAATTGCGTTGGAAAACGAAGTTATCCGGCCGGACAGCACCTATGAAGATACTGAAGTGCTGGAGGTTGGAGGTATCAGCATCTATAACTGGGATCGCCAGGCTCATGGTGTTACCTCCATGACCGATCTGTTGGGGCTATCACTCAATGTGGGCGCAGCCAGGCTCAGCATCGCAACCGGCCCGCTGAATTTCTATGATGGTCTGGATGCCTTTGGTCTGGGAAAGCTAACAGACATCGATCTACAAGCTGAAGCGAGAGGATCTGTGCGCAGGCCAGGCCAGGCTGATTGGTACGAAGCAGATCTTGCCACGAATGCATTTGGTCAGGGGATGGCTGTTACCCCGATCCAAATTGTGGCTGCCATCAGTGCGGTTGCCAACGATGGGTTGATCATGAAGCCGCACATGGTGACCCGGCGAGAAGATGCAGATAATACAGTGACAACCTTCAGCCCGACGGCTCTGGGACGTGCCATTTCTGAGCAGACCGCTCAAGAGCTCAGTGCAATGTTGGCAGAGGCCCTTACGCGGGAAGCATCGAAGGCACTAGTTCCGGGATACACGGTAGCCGGAAAGACTGGAACTGCCGAGATTCCCATCCCTGGCGGATACGATCCGGAGGCGACCATCACCAGCTTTGTGGGCTATGGCCCGGTGGAAGACCCACAATTTGTGGTGCTGATCAAGCTTGACCGGCCTACCACTTCACGGTGGGGGGCTGATACGGCGGCTCCGGCTTTCAGCACCCTGGTAAGACGTTTGGTGATATTGATGGAGATCCCTCCCAATGATGTACGAGTGGCGCTGGAAGGTTGACATCTGCTAGTGCGTCACAAGATTGGCCCTGATGCAGATGTCGTGATCGTTGGTGCAGGAGCCTCGGGCCTGATGGCAGCCATCTGGGCAGGCAGAGCCAACCCGCAGCGTAATATCCTCTTACTTGATGGCTCGCATAAGCCGGGCATGAAGATCCTCGTCTCTGGCGGCGGGCGCTGCAATGTCACTCATGAGGATATAGATGAGCAAGCCTATGCCGGCTCGTCTCGCCACGCAATCAAGAAAGTGCTGCGCCGCTTCGATGTTCCGCAGACGCTTGCCTTCTTCAATGAGCTTGGTGTTGATCTTGGGCAAGAGGATGGAGGGAAGCTCTTTCCCTCCATCGGGCATGCCCGGACTATCCTCGACGCGCTGCACCAGGCGGCGCGTGATGTGGGCGTGGGGCTGCATTACCCTTGTCGGGTCGAGGCGGTGGAAAGGCACGAGAATGGTTTCCACATCTCTGGTAAATGGGGCTGCATGGAAGCCGATCATCTGATTCTGGCAACAGGCGGGCGCAGCCTGCCGCAATCCGGTTCAGACGGGCACGGACATCAAATTGTGCTGTCGCTCGGGCACACAGTCACTCGCACATTTCCGGCACTTGTACCACTTACACTCCCCCGCGAGCACTTTATTTGTACTCTCAGCGGTCTCTCTCTCCCGGTGACGCTGGATCTGCGATCTGGGGACGGCAAACGCCTGCAGGCCTTTACCGGGTCGATGCTCTGTGCACATTTTGGGATCTCCGGACCGGTTGTGCTGGATATGAGCCGCCATTACATTGCTGCAAAACATGCGGATACCAGAGCAGAGCTTGTCGTCAATTGGTTGCCGGAGGAGACTGCCGGTTCGCTTGAACGGGAACTACTGGCGCTGGGTCGGAAGTCAGTGGTTGGGCACCTGAGGGATCGGCTGCCGGGGCGCCTGGCCGATGCTCTGTGCATCGAAGCCGGGATTTCGGGGGTCATCCCAGGTGATCAGCTTACTCGCAAGGATCGCAAGGCTCTGGTGAAGGTTGTGACTTCGCAGCCTTTGCCGATCACGGGGGACCGTGGTTTTGCCCATGCCGAGGTCACTGCCGGCGGTGTACCGCTTTCTGAGCTTTATCTTGAGACAATGGAATCGCGGATTTGCTCTCGTCTCCATTTATGTGGCGAGATCTGTGACGTGGATGGTCGCATCGGTGGATACAACTTTCAATGGGCTTGGGCCAGCGGGTATATAGCGGGTGGCAGTGTAGGACGTTGATCCGCCGGACAACTCAGACAGCTCGTGTTCCTGCTTATTCTTGGCTGCGATATTCTCCTCGATGCTTTGTGTTGCATTGCTTGTCCTCCGCGAGTAAAAATACCTGATTGGTATATGGAAGTTACCATCCAGACATGAGGCCTTGCACGCGGGTCGGTTAAGTTCGTGCGCGGGGCAATTAATGATACTCACATGACTTTCTCCAATCGATCCGCTATCTCAGCGGAACCAAGTCACGATCCCATTGGCATCGTGACCCTACCTCAGTAGGAAAGCTCATCTTTCTGTCAAGGGATAGATACATTGGCTTACTGTATCTGCCTCGAAACAGCTAAGGAAGTCAAAATCTCTCGCCGAAGAAATTTGGTTTCCAGGGCTCAACTTGATCGGCAAAGCCCTGGAAATGCATTCGAGGCAGTAAGGAAATCGCGGGTTTGACGGGCTGATTGACGCAGCAGCAGGTAATTGTGGCGTGTGGATTGCAGGAATGACACGGGGGAAAAACGCAGGTCGGACGTCGGACTGTTAGTCCGACCTGCCGCCGCGCTCATATTTGTCTTAAGGTGTTTAGGAATGAGAGTTTATTAACTTACCCATTCCTGGCCCGCATTGCAGGCTCTGCCGGGAAAGTTATTTAATCCCCATTCCTTAGGCTCTAATCCTACCTTTCATGCAGGACTCTTATTCTTTGTCCTTCTTCGTCTCTTCTGGTTTCTTATCTATCTCGGCAGTCTTGGTACCTGGAGCTACATCGGTCTTAGATGCCTTTGGCTCGTCCTTTTTTCCCTCACCTTTCGCTTTGGTTTCTGCCAGCGATTGTGATTTGGCAGGTTCAGTGTCCGGCTTGGTTTCTTTAGAAGCTGTGACCGATGCCGTTGCTGCTGGGGCTTGGGTGGCTTGGGTTGTGGTAGGGGTAGGGGTAGGAGTAGGAGCTTCCTTGCCCCCCTTGGCACTCAATGCTTCCTTCACTTTGTCAATGAGCTGATCTGGCGCGAATGGCTTTAGGATGTAAGCTACAGCACCTGCCGAAAGCCCGGTACTGACTTCGCTCTCTTGCCCTTTAGCGGAAAGAAACATGACAGGGATCTCTTTTGTGGCCGGGTTTGCCTTGAGGGCAACACAGGCTTCGTAGCCGGTCATCTTAGGCATACGCACATCCAGCATAATGAGGTCCGGCTTTTCTGAAGGCGCAAGCTCAACAGCCTCTGCTCCGTTGGTTGTAGCTACGACCTCGTACCCGCCAAACTGTAGTGTGAATACAATCAAGTCTCGGATGTCACGTTCGTCTTCCGCGATAAGTATTTTTGTCATGAACATGTGTCCCTAAAATTGTCAGTAACTCAGGAATATATTACGTTCTATGTGAAATGTAAGGTATTCAAGAAGTGATAAGTTTTGAGTGATGAGTGGGAAAAAGCATGGATGAGAAGCCCGCTGAGTGATTGTGAGCATTCTCGCTCATTCTCCACTGCTTTTCTGCCTTAAACTCATCATTTGTTCCACACAAGAGATCTCTTCTATTTCATATAGAGCGCATATTAGTAGGTGATGCCTTGCTGTGCCTTCCGTTCTAGCCAGGCACAGCAAGACAAAGCTGCGCTCAAAGCTGCCCCTCAGCACTCTGCTCCAGCTTGCAGGGCAGCCACACATGGAATGTTGTGCCAACACCCTGCTTGCTCTCAAAGGATATCCGGCCCTGGTGCATGGTGATCAGGCGCTGAACAATAGCCAGGCCCAGTCCTGTTCCAGCGGTGCGCATGATCATCGGATCCTCGCCCCGGAAGAACCGTTCAAAGACATGCGGCTGATCCTCATCAGGGATGCCAATGCCGGTGTCGATTACATCGATCTGGATACCGGTTTCGTCCGGGGTGATGCGTACCGTGACCGTGCCGTCATCAGGAGTGTATTGGTAAGCGTTTGCTAGGACATTGCTGATGATCTGGGTAATGCGGTCATAGTCGCCTTCGATTTTAGGCAGCTCCTCCGGTATCTCAGTCGCAATCCGGAGGGTACGATCCTCGTTACCCCTGCGTCCCTCGATAGTAGCTATGACGTCTTTGATGATCTCAGTCAGGTCAAACGGCCGGACATCCAGATCAAGACCACCTTGCTCGATGCGGGAAATGTCGAGTAGGTCATTGACCAATAGGCTGAGCCGGTCGGCATTGTTCTTGACAATCTCCAGGAAGCGCCGCTGCTCTGATGAAATCTCTCCGGCAGCGCCAAGCAGCAGCAGATCGGCGTATCCCTTGATACTTGTCATTGGTGTGCGCAGCTCGTGAGAGACCGTAGCTACAAACTCGCTCTTGATGCGATCTGCGGCCACCTCACGGCTGATATCGCGGAAGACCGAGACCATCCCGATGAACTCCTCTCCGTGTATTGCCGGAGAGACATGCACCGAGACGACTTTGTTACCAAATTCGATCTGCTCGGTGAACAGCGCGCCCTGGTATTCGGAGGGGTTTGCACTCCACTCGCGCAGAGCTTCGGCCCACGTTTCCGCGCTGGCCCCATAAAGCCCTGTCAGGTCGGTCGATGGGCGTCCCAGGACGTCTTCTCGGCTCAGGTCCAGGACGCGCTCGGCAGCAGCGTTGAACAGAATGATCTCGCCGGCCTGGTCAGACACCATAACGCCATCGGCGATGGACTCAAGGATGGCCTGTGATTTTGCAGCCTCGGTCTGCTGGCTGCGCAGCATCAAGCCCAGACGCTCAGCCTGATCGCGGATCAAGCGATACAACTCGGCGTTATTGATAGAAGCCGCAACCTGGTTGGCCGCTGCCTCGACCAGACGTAGATGTCCTTCATGGAAGGCATTTTCGATATCACTGGCAAAGAAGATGCAGCCCAACACTTCTTCGTTGGCAACCAGTGGCGCACCGAGCAATGAGCGTTGTGCTTCGGTGCCGGGCACCTTGGCCCAGCGCGGGTCGAGCTGGACGTTATCTACCACTATCGATTGGCGGTTATCCATCACCCACCCCGCCATACCCTCGTGCCGTGACAGTCGAATCTGCCGTCCACCTGGCGGCAGAATCTCGTTTTGGCTCATCGATGCACGGAAGATCAACTGGTCAGATTGTGGGTCGATCAGGAACAGCGAGCCACGCTCGCCGCTGACCGCCTCACCGACCATCTGCAGAGCACGGTTAAGCACCATGTCAAGGTCGAGGCTGGCAGTCAGCTCAACGGCAATCTTGTATAGGATATCAATGCGGTCACGTTCTTCACGCAGCTCGCGCGTGCGGTCCTCGACGCGCTTCTCCAGCTCGGTTGAGAGCTCGACCATTTGAGAATACAACCGGGCGTTACTGATGGCGGTTGCCACCTGTCCGGCAAAGGTTTGCAGCAACTGCAGATCGTTCTCCCCAAGCTGGTGATCGGCGCCTGACTGGACATCCAGAATACCAAGCACCTTTTGATCGGAGATAATGGGTACCGCGATCTCGCTGGAGACCGGACTGTTGCCGGATATGTAATCTGAGTCACGCGTGACGTCCGGCACAAACTGTGCATCGCCGCTGGATGCTGTCCGACCTATGATGCCCTGACTGAGGGATATCTGCTGGAAGTCAGTGATCTCTTCAGGACTGTAGCCATGCTGTGCCTGCATGTGCAGTTCGTCTTCCTCAATCATATACAACCCGATCAAGGGATATTTGAAGGCATTGGCAAGCTCGTTAACCACGCGCTCGAAGATCTCTTGCAGATCGAGCGCGGAATTTACCACACGAGAGACTTCTTGCAGGGTGGTTGTCTCTGATAGCCGCTGCTCCAGCTCGCTGTACAGCCGTGCGTTTTCCATTGAGACGGCTACCTGTGCGGCGATAGGCTGAAGGACACGTAAGTCAGCTTCGTGGAAGACTGTCGCATGTTCGTAGTCTTCCACAGTCAATACTCCCAGAACCTTCTCACCGCTGATCAACGGCACACCCAGGAACGATTTCAAATCAGCTTCTGTGTGCTGGATGCCCAGCTCTTTTAGCCTGGCTTCCAGGTCCCGGCTGATGAGCAGCGGCCAGCAAGTTTCGATCACATGGCTGTACAGGTCACCGCCAAAGGAAAGCGGCTCAAGATGAATACGCAGCCCGTTGCGAAGTGCCAGTGGGAACTCAAGGGAGCCAGTCAGGGGATTGCGCCGGGCGATGGTCATTGCGCGTGTGTCGAATAGATCCCCGATACGCTCCTGGAGCATCTCATAGAGATCTTCGGTGGAGATAGTCTGGGTGAGCGCACGGCTGAGCTCATTGATAGTCGCCAGCTCATTCAGACGTTTCTGGGTCTCATCGAGTAGGCGGGCATTCTCCATGGCAGTAGCGACGGAGGCTGCCAGAGCTTTCGCCAGACGGATATCACGTTGGCTGAAACGATGCTCTCTGGTCGACATCCACACCTCAGCCAGACCAATAGTTTGGTCGCGGGCTACAAGGGGTATCAACATTGTCGATGTGATGTTGTGCTGGCGCAGCCATTCAGTCTCACTCTGAGACAACTCCGGGCTAGATACATCGAGGGTGGCCACACTCCGCTCGGTGATCACGGTGGCCGTAGCCGGGTATTGTTTCAATCCATAGCGGGTGCTCTCATCTTCCTGGAGCGGCAAGATTCCTTCATCTTTGTGCAGGCTGATCAGGGTTGTCAGTGTATCTTCTGCATCATCCAGCAGGGAGATGGTGCATCCGTCGACCGGCAAGGCCCGCAGGAAGTATCCTGCCGCGTTGTTTACGACTTTATCCAGGTCGAGCGACGAAGCTGCGATACGTCCTGCTTCGAACAAGATGCTCAGCTCGTGTTGGCGGGCCACCGTTTCCTGGAACAGCTGGGCATTCTGCACTGAGACGGCAGCCTGATTGGTGATTGTCTGGGCCAGCTCAATCTGTTCCGGCTCGAATGAGGTCGACTCTTCTGTCGATTCAATGACGAAAAGGCCAATGGTAGCGTTGCCGACAACGAGTGGAATCAACACGGCTGATTTGATCTTGCGCACTGACATGACGCGGGCCATGGCCGCCATGCGAGGATCGCCTATCGCATCTTCAGCAATGAGGGGCTCTTTATTCTCCTGGAGATAGACAATGGCAGGATTGTCTTCCAAGGGAAAGCTCAGGTCAGCGACCGAGCCATCCGGATTGGATGGATATTGAATATTCAACCGTGCTACCGCATGATCTAGATCGAACGAAAAGACACTGACCTGAGGAAGATCGAGTGCCTTGCCCAGTTCGTCGGCGGTAGTCTGCAGAATGCCGCTTTGATCAAGGGAGCGGCCGATAGTTGATGAGATCCGATTGAGCAGTGCAAGTCGTTTATTACGGCTGTCGAGCTCGGTTGCATGTTCAGTAGCCTCTTCAAACAAGCGAGCGTTCTCCAGCGCGACGGCTACCTGGTTGGCGAAAGATGCTGCTACCTGAGCATCGGCAGGAGCGTAGGCAAACGCCTCATCTTTCTCAAAAACCATCAGTCCGGTTACGCTGCCGCCACTAATAAGTGGTGTGCCCAGCCAGCTGCGGCTGATTTGTTTTCTACTGCTGGCTGATTTCTCTTCTGCTTGTATATCACCGATAACTACTGGCAGCCGATCCTCGATGATCTGGCTGAAACGAGAGTCATCCTCAATGGAGATCTTCTTCTTGGCGACCTCGGTTTTCCTGTAGCCCTGAGCAGCGATGAGACGAAGCGAGCTGTCGTCATCAGTGCGCAGCCAAAGCGCAATTTTATCGTGGGCGATAACCTCTTTTGCTTCCTGGAAGGCGCTCTCAAGCACATCATCAGTGGTGAGTGCCGCGGTGATGCGTCGTGAGACATCGCTCAGGGCAGCCAACTGCTGACCGCGGCGGGCAATATCAGCCTCCAGGCGGGCACGCTGAGTTATGTCTTCGATCAGAACTACCGCGCCATTCACCACACCATCTTCATCGAAGCGCGGGTAAGCGAAGATGTTTGCCTTGCGGGCTTCGCCCTCGCCGGGGAGCTGTACTTCCAGACGCTCGGCGGGCTTGCCTTCCTGAACCAGATTCATCAGATTGTCGAGCAAGCCCGTCTCACGCAACGCCGGGGCCGCATTGCGGAGCGTTTGCCCAATTGCTTCATCAGTCCACTGGTAACTCTCCCTCAGGAAAGTATTGAAAGTCTCTATTTTACCCTGTTCATCCAGTACGATGATGCCCTGCTGAATGGATTGGACGATAGCTTCGTTGTAGCTTTGTAGCTCCAGCGTCTCCTGGTAGAGACGCGTATTCTCAAGCGCAGAGGAAGCCTGTTGGACAAAAAGTTCCAGCGGGCGCAGGCTGGCTTCAGTTGGCCGCAAGCTATCCTCCGGATCACGCAGGTTGATCATGCCGATAATCCGGCTACCTGCGTACATCGGCAGGTAAATCTGATCTTTAGGATGCCACTGATTGCCATCCCCATTCGACGGCCCATCACTCGGTTTGGCTTCTTCGACATTCTTAAGCACCCAGGGGTGGTCATGAGCCAGGAAATACGATGAGCCAATGCGCATTGAGATGAACTGGGGATCGTCTAGCCGGCGTCGCCAGACTTTGCCGGGCAGCAGACGTTTCTGCAGCAGCTCCTCCTCTTTTTCGTCATAGCCTGCCGAAACCAATTGAGTGACGTCCATATTGTCGTTGAGCAGCATTACTGCGACGCGAGCCCAACCTACCGACCGGACACCACGCGCAATAACAGATAGACGATCTTCCATGCGGGTGGCCTGTTGCAGTGCAGTGGTGATCAGGTGGAGCTGTTGCAAGCGATCGCGTTCAGATGAGGCCGTAGAAGCCTCTGCCTGGACAGCCTGGTACAGACGGGCATTCTCGTACTCAACTTCGATCTGGCTGGCGAGCAGGTTGAACAGGTCCCGGTCATCTTCGCTGAAGCTGGTTCCGTGCTGGATGCTACCAACCATCAATGCGCCTGCGTGTGAGCTGTCCATATGAAGAGGCAGGGCCAGAATTGCCTGCGCTCCAATAGCCTTGGTGAACTTGGCAATTGGACCGCGCTCAGTACTGTCCGTGTCGAAGAACACAGCTGTGTCGGTCTCACGGGCTTCAGATAGAGGATCCGTTCCATCCAGCAGCGGCGTGAGATCAAGGTCACGGGGTAGCCGGCCTCCAGTTGCGATGACATTCAGGTGCACCTCGTCTTGGCCGGTATCCATCGCAACCACACACTGATCGAGCTGCATTTCCTCGACAACTGCGGCGGTGATGTCTCGGAGAACGGTCTCTGGGCCGCGTGTGCTGTCTATACTTTCCATTACGCGGTGGAGTGCCAACAGGCGCTGGGCGCGTTGCTCAAGCAACTCATTGGCACGTGAGAGCTCGGCGTCCTTACGGATCATCTCCTGGGAGAGATTATCAAGCTCGGTATAGCTTTTGCTCAAGTTAGCTAGGCTCTGGCTGAGCTCCTCAGCGCGCTCTTCCGCCGACTGGTACAAGCGACTGTTTTCCAGAACGATGGCTGCCTGGTTGCAGAAGATCTCCAAAAGCTCAACCGTATTGCGGGTGGGGATCATGCCATCACGCGGCTGATCGACGCTCACAACACCGATCACTTCGCCGCTAGTTGAGCGCAGTGGGACCAAAAGCAAGTCGCCTGGCTGCCAGCTACCTGGTCTGTCGCTTCCAAAGGTCTTGGTGTAATGTGGAATTCCCAATGTCTCGATCAGGTTCGCACTCTTCTCATGAATCACAAGATATGAGCTGCTCATACGGTACTCGTCGTCCATATGGCGCTCGATCTTATCCCAGGGGACGGCTTTCTTACTGAGCTTGGCGAAAATATCATCCAGGATCCCCACTTGAGCGACATGCTGCAATGTCTCGCGGCTGGGGTCAAGCATGCTCATCAGCACGGTACCAAAACCTACCGTCTCACTGATGGCACGAGCGACGGACACCAGGTTCTCGTCCATGGACTGGTCGCTGCGGAACATGCGGCCCAGTTCAAAAAGCTGTGTGAGCTGTTCAGCGCGTCGGCGCAGCAGATCAGATCGCTCGACCTGCTCAGCGTGGCGGGTGGCATTGGTTACCGCGATGGTGGCCTGTGAGCACAAGGCCTGGATATACTCGGCGGCGCTGGGACCTAAACCGCGAGTCCGATCGCTGTAGAGTGATATGACACCAACGGCTTTGCCTTCAAAGTAGATTGGAGCGATCAGTGCCGAGCGTGCCTCCGGAATAGGGCTGGGGTAGTGGGCAACACGCTCGAAGTCATCGATGGTCAGCGTCTCGCCGCTGCGAGCGGCGGCCTGGGCCAGGAGACGGGACTGCTCATTTAGCTCTGTCCCAAAATGCATGAGCGGTCTGATCTCAGAACGGTCCTCGTTCCAGTCGAACATAATCAGACCGCCCCACACTGCGCCCTCGGCCCTCTGGGCCTCAACTGCGATAACTTCGAGGATGCGCTCAAGTTCCAGCGTTGCGTTCAACTCGTGACTGATACGTGAAACAGAACGCAGCTCGGCGGCACGCTTGCGCAATGTAGCATCGGTGTCTTGGTACAGGCGTGCATTTTCGATCAGCGCTGCAGCCTGCCCGGCGAAAATAGTCGCCAGCCGCTTGTCGCTGTCATCAAAACCGCTTTCATCCTTCTTGTTGGAGATCTGCAGCATACCAAAACGCCGCCCGGCAACACTTAAGGGGGCCAACAGCAGTGTGTGCAAACCAGCGTCACGGAGTATGTCGTGGATACCTAGGTTATCGACGGACGGATCACTGAATACATCATTGATGACGAATAACTCGTGTTCGCGCCAGATCTCTCGGGCCAGCCCACGCTTCCCAACGCTGATGCTATAATCACGGATAATATCGTCGTCTGCCCCAAAGAACGGCAGGCGGGCAACCAGTCTTTCTTGTTCAGAGTCGTACAGCAGGATGCCGCAAATATCAACCTCCATCAGCTCGGCGATGCGTTGGGTGAGCTGGGCGTATAGCTCTTCCAAATTGCTGAACGAGCTCATAGCCTGAACGATTTGTTGGAGGCCCTGAAGCTCGGCTACGCGGCTTTGTTCCTCAGTATAAAGCCGCGCACTACCTACTACGATAGCCGCCTGGTCGGCGTAGATCTGCAGGAGGCGGATGTCCTCCATGATGAAGTGGGTTCCATCTTCCTTATTGGAGACCTGAAGCACCCCGATGCGCTCGTCGCCAAGGGTCATAGCGGCCATGGCTGTTGTTTTTGCGCCTGTCAGCTCGGCCAGTTCCAGCAGCTCAAGCTCTGCGGCCAATTTATCACTGTAGATATCGTTGCTAAACCAGAAGGAGACTTCTTCCCATAGACCACGCACTTGGCTGCCTTTTTCAAGGGGAATGATGTAGCGGTTGGTCAGGGAATCGAGCACACCATGCTGTGGTTTCTGGGCAATCAGCCGTTCGTGTTCGCGGTCGTAGAGCAGCACACCGGCCATCTCGGTCTTCATCAATTCAGCCACGCGCTGGCCGAGCTGAGCGAATAATTGGTAAGGATCTTGCAGGCTGCTGATGGCCTGAGCAATCTTTTGCAGCCCTGAGAGTTCAGTCACCCGTTCGGCTTGGGTGCCATACTGGCGAGCATTCTCGATAGCTACTGCTGCCTGCTCGGCAATGAGTGCCAGCAGAGCCAGGTCTTCCTGACTAAATGTGTTGGGCTCCAGGTTCATTATTTCCAATGTGCCGATAAAGCGGTTGTGCACACGCAGCGGCACACCGATGTAGCTGTGGATGCTCGAATCAACCGGGCGCAGGTTGGCTAGATGGGGTTCGGGAGCCTCTGTATTGGGAACCAGCAACGACTGACGCTTGCGGGCGATCCAATTTGCATAACCTGGATCATCAGGCCCAAAAGTCTCTGGCGCGTAGCGGACGACACCGGCACGTGCCGCCACGATCAATAATTCGCGTTCCTGTTCCCACAGGCAAACCTGTGAGGCATCGTGGGGAATCAGGTGACGAACGCCTTCCAAGGTAGCGCTGAGCGTGGGTTCCAATTCTAAGGTGGCGTTCAGTGAACGGGTGACTTCACTGAGCACCTGTAAAGCTTTGCTTGACCCTCGCTCTTCTCGCCCCAGGGTCGGCAGAGGAGTCTGCTCGCGTAGAACCACAATAAACTGGGCAGTTTCCCCGACTGCGACGCGATGGGAGACAGCCTCAAAATTGCGTTCTCTGAGAGCAAATGAAGCCTGTCCTTCAGCTGCGAAAAGCTCCAGAAAGGCTGTGGGAGGGGTAACCCGCTGGGCAAGCAGCCACAAGTCAGCATCACTGGAGTCCAGATCGAACCACTGTCGCACTAACTCATTGACAAAGAGGACTCGCCCGCCAACGGTAGCTACAATTACAGCGTCATTGACCGATGCCAGGTTGACAGGGATAAGCGACTCTTCGCTGCCAAAAAGTTGCCGCCTGCGGCGGCTGGCAAGGCTCGCGGAAAGGAGGATCAGAACGATCACGACCAATCCTATGAGCACAAAGATAACGCCGGTAGATATTTGCCCTTCCATACAGACCTGCCCAATTAATTGAACTAGTGCGTCCTTCGTAGGGAGCCAGAACGCTTATATGTCGTCAAAGGTGACGCTCGCTTACAAAGTATTCACTGCTGACATTGTCAGGACTCAAAATTGGCACAAATACAATTCCGCAGATTCTTTTACAAAAGAAACGAGTCAATCCGCGAAGTTGTTGTTGTACAAGTTCTTATGTGGTTGCCCTTATGTGACAGAAAGCCTGTCCTCTGTCGATCTCGCACATGCCATTGCCCTACGGCACGTTCTTCGATGTGTCAGTTTGCTGTGCCGGGCCGGGTTGTTGCGGCGCGGCGGGCGTCGAGCCTGTTTGCTGTGCAGCGTCAGGCGGTTTTGCTGCATCCGATGGTAGCGATGTGCTCGGTGCTGGGGGTGTAGCAGGCGGTGGCGCTGTTGCAGTACTTTGTACAGCGGTCTGAGCTGGAGCCGCTTCTGGCGACTGGGTCAGATTCGCTTGCTGTTGAGCTTTGCGTCGGGCCTCGGCAGCTGCTTCTGTAACCTCGCGGATATCCGTAAACTCTCGATCCTTGGATGAGATTAGACCAACAGCAATTGTCATCAGCTTGGCCATTTTCTCGCCACCATAGCCATCATCTACCTTGACACCACCCTGCTCACGATCAATGAAGGAATAGTGGCTCTTGACCTCTTCGTCGAAGCGTTTTTCCAATGCGACTTTGATCTTTTCGAGCCGGTCGGCTACGCTGATGACCACGAAGTTGTCATTCCCAGCATGGCCAATGAAATCTTCCGGGCTGCCATGTTCATCAACGATCTCATTGATCAGCATGGCTGTGAAGCGCAGCACCTCATCGCCAGCCACAAAGCCATATTTGTCACGGAATGGCTCGAAGGCGTTAAGGCGGATGTCACTATATGCCCACTCTGGGCGGCGAAGCATTTCTCTGAGCTGCTCCTCGATCAAGCGGCCGCTGGGCAAGCCGGAGCGGGGATCGGTCAAGCCCATTCGCTCGGCCGAGGCGATGGCATTCTGGATGCGCAGTCGCAGTTCCTCGATATCAAACGGCTTGGTAATATAGTCGTCTGCTCCTAGTTCCAGACCTGCAATGCGATCACTGCGATCATCCTTCTGTGTTAAGAAGATGATAGGAATGTGCTTGGTACGAGTAGTTGTACGCAGGGTCTTGCAAATGGTGTATCCATCCATGTCTGGAAGATTAATATCCAATATGATCAACTGAGGGAGCTGTTGTTGGGTTGTCTTCAGTGCATCCTCGCCCCTACGGGTCATTTCCATGTCATAGCCCTGGCCGGTGAAGTAGATCTTGAGCATATTGGAAATGTCGTTGTCGTCTTCACAGACCAGGATTCTGCCTTTAGACATTGCGTGTTTTGCCTCCCCGAATAGGGTTGCGTCGTAATGAATTTTTCATGATGAAGAGAATATCCCTATTATTATGTTATTTCTTTACATTATAGACGAAAAATAGTTTAAGCGCTGGTGGGCACTCTTGGCAAATCGCATGGCTTTTTCAAGGAAACTTCTTGTGCTTCCTCCAACACCAATCCTGCCATCTTGGGCGATAAGGCAAGCTCCTCTTTTAGGGTATACTTGAATCGCCCTTCCGGTGTTTTGGCCTGCATACGTGCCTTTTCTTCTTCTTTCATCTTCTTGTCTCCTCAGCTTTCTCAACTATTTCCTTAACTATATCCCTGCTGAGGGGATATTTTTCACCATTGAGGCTTCTCGCCTTAGAAGCACCGAGTTGACATTATCAAAGTAGTTACAAACTATATGGTAAATCATGTAAGGCGAGGGCTGGAATTATAGGAATTGATATACTTTGTTACATACTAATGTTATGATGTGTTTATGCCATCGTCAGACACCGTCTGGGGCAACAGCGGCTAACTGGAATGTGGATTTTTCTAGTGCTTTATTGGTTGGACTCCCAGGAAAAATCCTCTACAATTAAATAGCTATCCACTAATTGTCTTGCCTGGCAGTGTTCTGTAAAGACCCTGGCTGTCCTCGATTATTCGCAGGGCCATAGGCCCAATCATTTGCCATTAGGTGATACACATATGCGCAAGATTATCGTTCGCAAACCCAACTATATTGTTCCGTTCAATGAGCCAGCCCGTTTGCTTCGTGTTTTGAACAAGCCACTCTGGCAATGGCAGCACGACTTGCTGGTTCCCTATTGCGACGAAGAATTGATTGTCGATGATATTCGCACGGCGTCGAATGATACAGTCGAGACGATTGTACATAGTGACAATCTGTGGTTTGATGAGGCCTTCCTGAGTTACTTCATCCGGGAAGCGCGTCGTCGCCGTAAGCCAGCGCGAGCTGCCTTTAATCTCAAAGATCCTGCTTATTTGCAACAAGGGTTGCGTGCTCTGACACGCTCCTACATTCAGCGGGGAGATCTGTGTTACCTGGATCTCTGGTATTTTCCATTGGGTCTGACAGATCAGGCTGAGGCCATTGTAATTCCCAGCAGTGCTGTTGAAGTTGGTTACCATCACATTCCACCGACCAATGCACTCGGCCCGGCAGAGCAGCATAGTCAACTCGTTTGGTGGCTGCCTGAACGTGCTGTATGCGCGATAGACAGCTGGGTACATCTATTCTTTGCCAACATTGTCTTCGGGATTTTTAGCCAGGCCCATCGATTTGAGCTAAGAGCTTCCGACCCGTCATTCAGGATTACCACATTGTTGCGATCTTTCCTGGAGCGTAAACCGCTTCTTTCATCCTCGACTTATGTGCATGTAGGAAAGAATTGCAGCATTGATCCCACCGCCATCCTTGAAGGCCCTCTATTTATTGGCGATAACGTCACCATTGGTCCAGGGTGTGTGGTTACCCAGTGTATTATTGGTGATAACGTCACGTTGACACATAGCAATCACTTTCACATGTGTGTGATGAGCGATAACTGCTTCTTTCCCTGGGGAGCCAGCGCCTATTTCACCACCTTCATGGAGAACTCGATTTGTGGGCAGAATGCTGCTATCGAGATGAGTGTATTGGGGAGAAACTCCTATGTCGGCAGCGGGACAATACTGACCAACTTCAACCTGCTGCCGGTCCCTCTCAAGACTGTTATTAACGGGCAAACCCTCGAATTAGATATGCCTGTGCTGGGAGCATGTGTCGGGCATAATACTCGTTTGGGCTCCGGATTGATCGTCTATCCGGCTCGTATGATCGAGTCGGATGTTGTGTTGGTGGCGTCGCCAACACGCCGGGTGATCGCCAAGAACATCAGCTACGAGGAAAGCGACCACCACGCCATCTACATCAGCACCGATCTCCATCCACGCCGCTATCCGCGTGAGGAGGAAGTATCACAATAAAAGCAACGCATATCTCGTCGTAGGTCTGTTTGGTTGGTAAGGTGTTGGTAGATCTGCCAATGAGCAGAAGCTGTAATGGTAAAAGAAGAGAAAAATGGACATAGAATCTAACCGAGGCGAAGGATAACATGGACGATACCTTCGCCTTTATCATCCATCCTATCGGTGCTAAGAAAGATGTCGCGCGCAAGTATCCTTTCTTAGGTAAAGTACTCACCGAGAAGCAGATCAATTTCTTCTGCCAATTCTGGCCGCCGGTCTATCTTTCTCGCATCACTGGCATACGCTCCGCAGCAACCGGTAACGAGATTATTGGTTGGTTTGTGGCGGCACCCTATACCCCCCATATGATGATTTCGCTGCCTGTGAGGCGGGTTTATCGTAAGATCATCCAGACGGGCCGTCTGGCAGAGAAGCTGGGAGCGCGCATTTTGGGCTTGGGGGCGTTTACGGCTGTGGTTGGTGATGGTGGTATCACCGTGGCTCACGGGCTCGATATCCCTGTGACTACCGGCGATTCGTACACGGTGGCGTTGGCCGTTCAGGCAGCACGTGAAGCTTCCCGCCAGATGGGAGTTGACCTCAATCAGGCGACCACAGCAGTTGTGGGGGCCACGGGGGCCATCGGTGCACCATGCTCAGAGATGATGGCGGATGAAACCCCTCGTCTGATCCTGGTAGGCAAGCACCCCAGATCGGTTGAGGCGGTGCGTGAGCGGTGCGCGGGAAAACAGGCACAGGTCGAAGCCACCACCGATCTAGCCCGTATCTGTGAGGCCGACGTGATTCTTTCAGCTACCAGTGCCGCCGCTGCGGGGGGGATCATCAAGCCGGAGCACCTCAAGCCGGGGGCAGTGGTTTGCGATGTGGCCGTACCGCCCGATGTTTCCAAGGCGGTTGCCAGACAGCGAGATGACGTGTTGGTTGTCGAGGGGGGAATGGTGGATGTGCCTGGCTTGGTGAACTTCCACTTTAACTTCGGCTATCCGCCGGGGAAAGCCTATGGCTGCATGGCGGAGACCATGGCGCTGGCCCTCGAAGGCCGCTATGAGGATTATACGCTCGGCAAGCATATCGCGATCGAGCGGGTGAGGGAGATTGAGTCTATTGCCAACCGGCATGGCTTCCGGTTGAGTGGGCTGCGCAGCTTCAACCGCGAGGTCACGGCGGAGCAGATAGCGCAGGTACGCCAGCGAGCGGAGGACACACGACGGTCATTGCGATTCGCCGGTGCAGCGCCCTGAAGCACAAACTGCAAAAGGTAGCCGTCGAATGTAAATCTGGCACCTATGACCTGTTCATGATTACTCGCAGCAGCGTGTATAGAATATCGATTACCCCAACTACCGTGCCGATGATCGTCAGAATGGTCTGCAACTCCGGGGAGGCGAGCAGGCTGGCGGCTAGCAGCACCAGTGCTACCAGCAGCAGGACAATCGTCAGCACATTTGAGGCAGCGCGGTTATAAAGCAAGTCCTCCAGGCTGCCACGCAACTTGGCCCCACGTCGCTCGGTGTGCTGGTAGGCATCCAGGTAGGTGATCAGAGCCATCAGGACGTAGCAAGTAGCCCAGGTTGAGATCGGTGCATCGGGTATCTTTCCCCAACCAACAGCATCTCTTTCGTAATCGCAGTTCTTAAGCAAATAACGTATTGCCGGGGCGAAGTATGGTGCATGGGGCGATACGCCAACGGCCAGTAGTGCCAGGATCGTGAGAGTGGTAGCTTCAATGGCGCTGCCCCACGAGCCTTCGCGGGCATTGAAGTTCCTCTTGAGCCATCGCACACCCTGGCGTAGTGCCGGTTGGATGTCCTGATCGTCGCCGTAGGCACAGGCTAAGAAGTAGACGACATGGGCAGTAGGCCGCGCCGCACTAGGATCGGAGATGTAGGAGCCCCAGCCGCCATCTGGGTTTTGGTAGTGCAGCAAGAAGCTGCGTGCCGGATCGAGGTACTCCAACTGGAGCAGGTTAGGCCCGATTTTTCGCTCCAGAACATTAAGCGTTGAGGTGACAATGCAGGTAACCGGAATACTCGAACCGAGGCCGCCGGCCATTGCCCAACCGCCACGTCCCAGATCCTCTGCGCAATTTCGCGACGATGAGAGGTACTGTACCCCACGTTGGATACGGTCGATGTGTTTTTCATCATCCGCGAGCACCATTGCCGCAAAGGCTGTGCTGGGTGGATTGCTGTTTGTGAGGCCCCAGCCACCGTCCTCGTGCTGCTGATCGGGCAAAATATCACAGGCCGCACTGATGATCTTGTCTAGATGGGCCGCATCGGGGCGCTTATATTCACGGCTGTGCTTTCTGATCTTGCGCAGGATCAGGATGGTCTCGGCGGTTGTCCAGGCATCGGGCTCTGTGCCCGGCTGCTGACCCCAACCCGAGTTGGCGCGCCAGCCATCGGCTAAAAGGCAATCGACGACTAGGTTGATCACTTTTTGGGTTTCAGTTTGTAGTTCGGCGGACACTGGGAACTCCCTTGAAAATAGCAACGAGCAATGAGGCATGAGCAACGAGTTAAAAGCTCTGAAATGTACCTCTCAACAGTGATAGTCGTAGGTTGGGTGGCAGCGGAGACACACATGTTTCCTAGATGCACTTTGCTTATCTTACCGCCAACTGCCACCCAACACTTTGAACATTTTCATCTCTTTGTGGCGGGGCAGCGCCCCATGGTCAGTTCCTCTGAATACAGTAATGAGTGACGAGATAAAGGCTTTGGTATGCACCTCTTCTCGATAATTGTCGTAAGTTACATCCGACCATTGACCCAGGGTTTATTGTACCCGTAAATGGGAGTGTGCGCGCAGCGGGAGTATAGTTCTGGTTGCATCATATCGCTGGCCAGGCATATCCTTACAGCAGCGCCAGGGCTATTCCGGCCATCCCGGCCAGTATCCCGACCAGCCAGAAGCGCTGCACGATCTGTGTCTCGCTCCAGCCCAGCTTCTCGAAGTGGTGGTGAAGGGGCGTGCGCAGGAAGATACGTCGATCCTCACCAAGAAACCGTCTGCTTAGCTGTGACGATGCCACCTGGAGCATCACCGATACGGCCTCGGCGACCGGGATGATGGCGATGATTGGGAGAATCAGCCATTGACCGGTCATCAGGGCCACAACTGCCAGCGTTGCGCCCAATGCCAGAGAGCCGGTATCGCCCATAAAGAGCTGGGCCGGATGGGCGTTGAACCATAAGAAGGCAAAGCATGCCCCGACCATGGTAAAGCAGAACTGGGTCAGGTAGGTTTGCCCTTGCATGAAGGCGATGATGCCGTAGCAGGCAAAGGCGCTGGCAGTGATGATCCCGGCCAGCCCATCCAGACCGTCGGTCAGGTTGACAGCGTTCGACATGAAGGTAATGAGCAGCGTGGCAACAGGCAGATAAAATACCCCCAAGTTGAACTTGAATACAATGCCCGGCAGCACGACCGAGTGCGTATCGAGCCCGTACATCAGCACCATCGATGTAGCAAATGCAATGACAATCTGCCCGGCAAACTTGACGCGCGCCGACAGACCTTCGCCGACGGCCCGCGCACCCATGATGCCCTCCCAGTCGTCCAGCGCGCCCAGGCCGCCATACAGCACCAACACCGCCATTGGGACCAGGATCGAGCGGCCGGTGATCACGTTGGGGACCAGCAGCCTGGCGATGTTCAAACCCAGCGTCACGATCAGCACAGGGATCAGAATCATCAGCCCGCCCATGGTTGGGGTGCCTACCTTGCGGCTGTGCACATCGCTGATCTCCTCCCGCACCTGCTTGCCGATCCCTAGCCGCCGCAGCACTTCAATAAAGGGGTCGCCCCAGATGATAGTGAACAGGAAGGTCAGCCCTCCCAGTGATAAGCCAAATGCCAGGTCTCTCATAGCTGCTCGTCTTCGATGTAAGCTCGAATGTCCTGTTCCATTTTTTTGCGCATCAACCATATCGTCAAATGTCCCAGGAGCCATGCCGGGGACAGCATCAATAAGCAACCTCGTCCCCTCTGGAGACAGCCAACCCTTTGTCTGGGTGGATAAGCTTCGAGGCCGGCCCGCATGGCGCCTTCTATTGTCCCATTGACATGTTGCGAACCCGGGAAAAACCACTCATCTGCGTCATAGGCATCCCGGCTGTATTTGTAGATGGCAAAGCCCCAATCATCGAGCTTGCCGGTGTATTTCAGACGACAAATCGGCGACGATGCACGGGCTTCGGAACGATCAAGATACAGATAATTACCTCGGAAGCGCGTCACGTACGGGCATTTCTTTGCCGCGGGCTCGCTCTTATTGAACGTCTCGACGATCTCATTGACGTGGGCTTTTACATCATCCGGAATACCTTGCTTGCGAGCAGCTTTCGCTTTCTTTGCCATCTCTTTCTCCTTCTTGCTGTTTTTCTCCCCTGCGCCGCGACACCAGGGTGAAATGTCGCGCTCAGCACGAGTAGGCCTCGAGGCCGGCTCGCATCGCGCCTTGTATGGTTCCATCTATGTGCCCTACGCCCGGGAACATACATTCGTGAGGATCGTAAGCTTCGTCACTGTATTTGTAGATAGCGAAATCCCACTTGTTGATATCCCGGTGTAGGTCAGGCGGCAAATCGAACGTTGCTTGCCATATCCTGCCCGGTCAAGGTACAGGTATTTGCTCAAACCGCGCCATATATCGGCACTCGGCATACCTGACTTCTTTGCTTTTGTTGAAAGCCTCGACAATCTCGATAACCTGGGCTCTGACTTCATCCGGAATTGCTTTCTTAGCCATCGCGCTCTCCTCGTTCACATAATGCCGTGACAATCTGTTCCATCTTGCCCTTGCCCAGTCTGTCCCTGCAGGTTAGGTGGCGGCGCAAGCGCGAAATGACTTTAGCGGCAGGCCTTTGGCCTGCCAACTATCCGCCACCCAACACCTGAGCTATGCTATTCTCGCGGGTTATTGCTGTGGCTATGCTCAGCAAGGATAGGCCTCGATGCCGGCTCGCATGGCGCCTTCAATCGTGCCATCAAGATGCTCAGATCCGGGGAAAGGCCCAACGCCAGGATCGTACCTGTCTTTGATGTGCCGATAGATGGCAAACTCCCAACGATTCATATCGCCGGTGTAGGTTAGACGACAAATCTGATAAGGTCCACCCAGGCCATCTTGAGCCAGAAACACGTACTGCTCTCGAAACCGTACTACGTAATAACATTCGGGATCGTCGATCTCTCGCTCGTTGAAAGCCTTGACAATCTCTTTGATTTGGGCCCTGACATGGCTAGGCACAACTATTCTGGTCATTGTTTCCTCCACTGCTTTCTACCTCGTGCAGTGCCGTGACGATTTGCTCCATATGCACTGCTCGCGAACCTTTAACCAGCACTGCATCGCTTTTCTGGATGATTGATTGCAGGAACTCGATGGCCTCTTGTGCCGTCGACGCGATGTGCGCGCGAGACGGAGACATCCCACTGTGCTGCGCCTCATGGGCGATGATCTTGCCCCGCTCGCCGACCGTCACCAGCACATCGGCGACCGCGGCAGTGCGCCGGCCAACCTGTCGATGGCCCTCGTCCTCGTGTGTACCCAGCTCCAACATGTCGCCCAGTACAGCGATGCGGCGCGCGTTGGGTAAATCGGCCAGCAGGTCGAGCGCGGCGAGCATGGATGGCGGGCTGGCGTTATAAGTGTCATCCAGGATGGTCGATCCGCGCAAGCCGGGCAGGGCTACCAGCCGCAGCTTGCCGGCTGTGCTCTCCAGCCCATCGATGATCTCTGCCCAGCTCATCTCCTCGACCAGGCCGGTGGCGGCGGCCGCCAGCGCGGTGTAGACGCTGTGGCGGCCCAGCAGCTTCAGATGTGCTGGATGGCTCTTCCTATCATGATGCAGCACGCAGCGCATGCCTTCCAGCCCCAATCCCTCGATTTGGTCGGCCCATACATCGGCCTGTGGAGTGAGGCCGTAGGTGAGTACCTTCGCCTGGGTGAGGGCCGCCATCTTCATTGTGTTCTCATCGTCCAGGTTGAGGATGGCCGTACCGTCTGCCGGGAGTGCCTGCAGCAGCTCGGCCTTACCCCGGATGATGGTTTCGACACTCTTGGCCCGCTCCAGGTGCACCGGCGCGATCAGCGTGACCACGCCGACCTGGGGAGGGGTGATGCCCGTCAGCAGGTCGATTTCGCCCGGCACATAGAAGCCCATCTCCAGCACAGCCCGCTCGTGGTCGGGGCGCAGCTTGAGGGCCGTTATGGGCAGGCCGATTTCGTTGTTGTAGCTGCCCTCGTTCTTGAGGGTGGCGTAGTGCTGGGCCAGCACGTCGGCGACGGCCTCTTTGGTGGTCGATTTGCCTACGCTGCCGGTGATGCCGATAGTGCGCCGATTGGACTGCGATGCCCATTGGCGGTGCCATTGGCGGGCAGCCTCCTGGAGGGCGAGTAGGGCGTTATCGACCTTCAGGCAGATTGGGGTCTGGAGGGGTACGGTATATTGTGTCCCCATGGCCGTCAGGTCGAGGATGGGGTAGGAGACCGCGATGTCCTGGTCGATGATGGCTGCAGCGGCGCCTTTCTCCAGGGCCTGGGTGACGTACTGGTGACCGTCGGCCTTCTCGCCGGGCAGGGCGACGAACAGCGCCCCTGGGCCGGCCTGGCGCGAGTCGATCACCACGTCGGTGATGGGCACCCCCCTCTCCATCTCTTCCTCATGAATAGGGGGGAGAGCAGAAGGCAGTGTTAGTGCTGCGATGAGAAATTCGAGTGTAAGCATAGGTTGTCAGGTCATTGGTGAATGATCGGATAGGCCCTAAGCATAGATCATCCAGACAGGGGAAGCAACAAAAGACAGGGATGAGGCATGAGGGATGAGGGATGAGCAACGAGTGCTGAGTACGAGTAGCGAGACAGGGCGGCTGGTGTGATGAGGGGCAGGAAGGGGCAATTGCTCGTAATGCCATGATGCCGGAAGCGATGAGGGGAGGATATGAGGAGGATATAAGGAGGATATAGGAAGGATATAGGGAGGATAGGAGGAAGATAGAGAGAAGGTGGGGAGAAGGTGGGGGCGGACTGGGTGACAATGGAGAGGAGACCAGGAAATGGGACGCTGGTGACCGGTTTTTTCCGAAAGGCCTCGTTCGCGTTAAACTACCAGCCTGCTGCAGCCGATTTTATTGTGAGAGGTGAACTGCTTTATGACAATATTTCACAAACGAGCCTTTATCTTCGACATGGACGGTACCATCATCGATAACATGGCGGTGCACGTGCAAACCTGGCTGGAGATGCTGTCCGGCATGGGTATTCACATCACTGCTGAGGAATTCCTCACCCATGCTAATGGCAGAACCAACGGCCAGATCATGCGGATGCTGATCGATGAGAACATGACCGTTGACGAGATCCGCCTTTTGGCCAGCCGCAAAGAGGCGCACTACCGCGAGCTCTACGGACCTCAGATGAAGGCGGTGGACGGTTTCTACGAGCTGGTCGCGCAGGCGAAAGAGATGGGCATCAAGCTGGCTGTTGCGACCTCAGCGCCCCGGGAGAACGTCGACTTTGTGTTGGATAGCCTGGCGATCCGTGGTGATTTCGATGCGGTCGTTGACGCGGAAGATATCGAGAAGAGCAAGCCTGATCCGGAAATCTTCCTCACGGCGGCTGAGCGGTTGGGCGTGGCGCCTGAGGAGTGCGTGGTCTTCGAGGATTCGTATTCCGGTCTGGAAGCGGCGCGGCGTGCCGGGACGACGGTAATCGCCCTGGCCACGACGCATGAGGCAGAGGAGTTTGCTGAGCTGACTTATCTGGCTCAGGTGGTGGGGGATTTCTCGGAACTGAGCGCGGAGGAGCTGGTTGGAGAACGCGCGTGAGGATGAAGACCCTCCCGGAAGTTGGCTAGAACCTCCAGGAGGGTTTTTCTGTTCAGGCGAAGTTACAACCAATCCTTCTTCCAAAAGACCGCTGTTGTGACTGCCGACAGCATGATGGCCAGTCCCATGGTAATGGCGAAAGCCATGTGGCTGTTTTGGAAGGGTAATTGGACATTCATCCCATAGATACTGGCGACGACGGTGGGTAGGGACAGGATGATGGTAAAGGCCGCCAGGAACTTCATAACGACATTCAGGTTGTTGGAGATGATCGATGCAAAAGCATCCATCATCTGGCTGAGGATGTCGCTGGATATCTTGGTCATCTCGATGGCCTGCCCGATCTCGGTCATGACGTCATCCAGCAGATCGTCGTCCTCCGGATACTGGTGGAAGAGCCGGCTCTTTTGCAGTCGTTGTAAGACCAGGTCATTCGATTTAAGCGCCGTCGTGAAATAGGTCAGGCTCTTCTGGTACTTCAGCAGCTCCAACAGTTCTCTATTTTGAAGTGATTTCTGAAGCTGGTCTTCCAGCTTGTCTACGGTGTCATTGATGCGTCGCAGGCAGCGCAGATAGTAGGTTGCAACGGCCAACAGGAGATGCAGCACAAAACGGACACGCTTGGTCGTGCTGAGGCCTCGCACATGTCCGAGGTTGTCAATGACGGGGCTCTCGAACTTGCAGACCGTCAAGATAATGCGATCGGTCAGGATGATGCCCAGAGGCGCCGTCACATAGGGCACATCGGCTAGCTTGCCTTGTTCGTGAGGGACACGCAGGACGATCAGGATGGTACCGTCCTCACGCTCGGTGCGCGGGCGCTCGTCGATGTCCATTGCGGCGGTAATGAAGTCGGCGGGAATGTCGAAGTTGGTGCTCAGGTGAGCGATATCATTAGGGCCAGGATTGACCAGGTTTACCCAGCAGCTGTTTGCCAGTGTCTCAATCGGCTCAAGGCCGAGATCGGTGCTTTTCAGTATCTTGATCATGGTGTCTCTCCCTTTGAAAACAGCAATGAGCAACGAGTCGTGAGCAATGAGTTTCCAAGCTCCAGGAGAGATTGTCTGTTTTCAGTCGCTTCAGTGAGCTTCCGATCGTCGACAACTTCCTGTTGTTCGAGTCGTTACCCGTCCAGCACAATATCTAAGCAGCTACAGGGAGATAGATAAGGGTACCTTTCTCGGCGCGTACTGGGACTGTTTGGCAGGGTACGCCGAGATCAGAATGAATTGACGCCAAATGGCAAGAAGGTTTGGGGAGTGGATGTATAACATGACTAACGCCCTTCTTTCCGGTCCGACGAAATGCCCTGTGTGGCAGGGACATCCGGGACCGTAGGCGCTAGCCAATCAGCAGAGCGTCAGGGAGAGGATATCCCCGCATCGCAACAGGGGGTCGCACAAGCAAAGTATGTCAAGCAACTACTAGGGTAATCGTCCATCAGTATGTTTATTTGTATCCGTTTATACGTAGTGAGCTTATAGTGTCCAGCTCACAGTTGACGACTTGTTCTGAACTTCTTGAATTATACCCCCGTCGAAACGCGTTCTGCAATGGGTGCGGGCAGTGGGTTAGTGTATTGGTGACAAGTTAAGAGATCAAGCAACTACTCAGCTATCAGCGGTCAGCTTGTAACTATGAACTGTAAACTACAACTCAGCACCCAAGTGATTTGATGTTTAATCGCCCAGCACTCACAACTGTTCGCAAGTGACGCCCCATAGCTGGGTATTTACGAGATCAAAGGGATGGTTCATTGCGTTGTGATAAAGTACGAGATATTTGTGGCAGTTAGGAAGACGTGAGAGGGCATATGTACCGGTTGGGGAGAAAGATCACAATTCACCGCAGAGATGCCGAGGTTTCCTTTTTGTTTTTCTCTCTGTCCTCTGCGCCCCTGGCATGAAAATAGATTG
>JAFGMS010000164.1 GCA_016927375.1 Anaerolineae bacterium | reverse complement strand
GATATGGATTGCTGCTGAGGCCCAACAAATGGAACGCTGGCCTCAGCAGCACGTTTTTCAAAGCTACTCCACCGTCACGCTCTTGGCCAGATTGCGCGGCTGATCGACATCAGCGCCGCGCCAAACGGCAATGTGATAGGCCAGAAGCTGCAAAGGCAGCACGTTGACCACCGGCGAGAGCAGCGCCGGGGTCGGCGGGACGTAGAGCACGTGATCGGCCTTGTCCGCTATCAGCTTGTCTCCCCCGGTGGCCACGGCAATCACGACAGCGCCGCGAGCTCTGGCCTGCTCGACCTGAGATATCATCTTATCGTAGACACCATCCTGGATAGCAATCGCCAGCACCGGCATGTTCTCATCGAGCAGCGCGATGGGCCCATGCTTCATCTCGCCGGCAGGATACCCTTCGGCGTGAATGTAGCTCAGTTCCTTGAGCTTGAGCGCCCCCTCCAGGGCAATCGGGTAGTTGATGCCGCGTCCCAGGTACAGGAAGTTATCATACTGGTAAAGCTCATAGGCCAGCGACTGGTACTCAGCATCATGGTCCAGCACCCCGCCGACCAGGTCGGGCAGCCGGGCCAGGTCATCGACATAGGCAGCCAGGGTATCTGGGTCTTGTGTCCCGCGCAGCTGGGCCAGCGAACAGGCCAGCAAATACTGGTCGATGATCGATGTCGTGAAGGCCTTGGTGCTGGCCACACCGATCTCAGGTCCGGCGTGCATGGGGATACAGCCGTCGGCCTGCCGCATGGCCTGGCTGCCAACAGCATTGACGATGCTCCACACCAGCGCCTGCTTGTCACCGGCCTCTTCCATGGCAGCCAGCGTATCGACCGTCTCTCCCGACTGTGTGATCGCCAATACCGCCATCGATGCATCCAGGATGGGATCGGCATAGCGAAACTCAGACCCTATGGCAACTTCAACAGGAAGCCGGGCAATGCGCTCGATGATCGCCTTACCCACCAGACCGGAATAGTAGGATGTACCACAGGCAACGGTAACGACCTTGCTGAGCGATCGGGCCCTATCTTCCGTCAGATTGAGATCGGGCAGATAGACCTGCCTGCTTTCGAAATCCACCCTACCCCGGATGGTATCGGTCAGTGCACGGGGTTGCTCGAAGATCTCTTTCTGCATGAAGTGCTTGTACTCGCCTTTTTCGGCGCTAACCGGGTCCCATGAGATAACCTGAATGGGCAGCTCTGCCGGCTTTCCATCGAGCGTCTCGACGCTATAGCCGTCCGCTGTTACCATCGCCATCTGGCGGCTCTCCAGAAAGACCAATCGACGGGTATGCTCCAGAATGGCCGGGATATCGGATGCCACATACATCTCATCTTCACCCACGCCCAATACCACGCCGCCCGCATTGCCGATCCGGCAGGCAACCAAGCGATCCGGCTCGGTACGGCTGAAGGCCACAATCGCCTGGGCCCCTTTGAGCAGCTTGAAGGCTGCCCGAGCCGCTTCTACCAGCGATTGCCCACCGGCCAATTGACGCTCAAGCAAATGGACGATGGTCTCTGTGTCAGTATCACTCTTGAACTCCGCCCCTTCCGCTTGAAGCTCAGCACGAAGCTCAAGGAAGTTCTCAACGATGCCGTTATGGACCACCACGACATCACCCGTCATGCCGATGTGGGGATGGGCGTTGCGCTCGTTGGGCTCGCCGTGCGTCGCCCACCGTGTATGGCCGATGCCCACATGCCCGCTCAGCGGGCGCTCCAACACCAGCCTCTCCAATTGATCGAGCTTGCCCGCACCACGTCGAAGCTCAATATGCGCATTTTCCAGCACGGCCAGTCCGGCCGAGTCGTAACCACGATATTCAAGACGCTTCAGCCCGCCGAGGATGATCGGTACGGCGTCACCAGGGCCAACATAACCAACGATGCCACACATGTCTGGCTCCTTTCGAGACAGTTTGTAGTCTACAGTTTATAGTTCACAGTGATCACTGATTGGCAGTCAGCCTACAATCATATGCCATACGCTATAAGCCATATGCCAATCACTATCTGCCACGACCGGCCTGCTTTGCCCTGGGGTGTCCCCCAGATTTGTCAGGACGATCTATCTTGTTGGTTGTTGTGGGGAAAAGCTGAGGACGGTGGCACATCCTGGCGGCATCCGCTGATCTCTCGATTTCCCCCCGGCAGGTTCGCCGGGGTTAGCCCCACCGTGCAGTGGGGAACCGCCTCCTCGTCACCCCGCGAGCGCGGGGCCATGCGCTGGCTTTCCCTATAGCATAAACTAGTTCAATAGTACCTCCTTATAGATAAGTGCCTAAGTAAAAGGTTTTTGCGGAAACTCGCTGCGCAGCATACTTTGATGAAGACAGTATAGCAGCAGGCCAGGTTTGCTGCCAGCAGCCTGCTTGGCATGGGTGTGTTTCAAATGGGGGGCAAAGCCGGGCTTGCTGGCTGAGGAGACTCAAGAAGGATGGCGGGAGGATGCTCGGAGGACGTTAGACAATGCCTCCAGTATCTCGCCCCAGGAATGAAACGCACCCGCTTGGCATTCGGCCGGTATCACAACCAGGCAGCACCAGATGGCTAAGCGATCACGGCCGTTATACGTATATTACCTACTTCCATAGCATTAACGTTCCTGTATAATGAGCCAGAGGGATACTTACTGGTCCCAGCAAGAGCAACTGGCATGGGTTTGCACCTTCAGCCCTGGAACCGTTGCACCGGTTCGATGAATCTGGTGAACACAAGCACGCCGAAGAGAGTTGAGCCTGTCGATCATCATACAACTTATCGAGTTGGCGAAGAAGCGTATTGCCCTCACCCATTAAACAAGAAAAGGAAGCGCATCTACAGTGCTGCTCCCCTACCCTCCTCCAGGAGTTGAGTCATGAGCATTCCCTTAGCACTGGTCATTGAAGACGACGTAGACCTATCAATGATCTTCTCAAAAGCCGTATCCGACGCCGGTTATAAAGTCGAGGTAATCGCTGATGGGGAGGCAGCAGAGAGGCGCCTCAAGGCAATCGTGCCCGATCTTGTCTTCCTGGATCTCCACCTGCCGGGCATCGATGGCGGTGAGCTGCTGAAACGCATCCGCGCCGATGATCGATTGTCAGACACCTTCATAATGGTTGCGTCGGCAGATTCGGCTTTTACCAACGCGGTGCAGGATAAGGCAGATCTTACCCTGGTCAAACCGGTCAGCTATCAGCAGCTAAATCGCATGGCCCAGCGCATTCGCGCTCGCAAGCAGAAGTAGCTCGGTCTTGGCTTCAAAAAAGTGAATTGCTACGGTGCAGGATCGGGCGCGTTCAGCAGGCCGGCAAAGGCAATCTCTTCCATATCAGGTGCCCAGTCCGCGTTAGTCTGCCAGAAACGCTTACCGTGAAGGAAGTCCTCGGCTGCATGATGTTCGCTGTACGGGCTCTCTATATCGATCCAACGAATTCTCCTCATTGCTACCATAGATACCCCACCACCAATGGTCTCAAACAACAGTGCAGTACTATCTGGAGACCATTTCATCGCTCCCCCGCTGATGGGCCTCTGTACTAAGGTCCTCATATCAATGAGAAGTCCGCTCTCATACGTCCCGATGGCAAGATACTGGCCATCCGGCGACCAGTCAGGACATCCCAAATAGAAAATATTCTTAAGAAGTGCTGCTGGCTGACTATCTGGGACAGTGGGATCGATGAGATATAGATCCCCGTTAATACCTCCGAATTGATCCATGTCACTATACAGAACGTAGGCCAGGGTGTTTTCATCAGTTGGCGACCAAGATAATCCGCTGATGTTACCACCATGCGAGGTAAGCTTGGTTATGCCTCCTCCCCCAGCGTTGATCGTATACACCTCACTTTTGCAAGAGAATGAGTGCTGGCCAGGCTTTTCAACGGCACCACTAAAAGCCAACCGCTCACCATCCGGAGACCATAAAAGGCTGCAAATCCAGCCTTCCCAAGCAAGTAGCGCAGTTGTCAAACTTGCGTCCGGCTCATGAACACGCAACTCAGCTGACCCTTCAGAAGCCCGGTTTAGCACAAAAGCCAGTCGCTTTCCATCAGGAGACCAGGAACCCGAACCAACATCACCCTCGTCTTCGGCAATGATCGTAGCCCTTTTCGT
>JAFGMS010000163.1 GCA_016927375.1 Anaerolineae bacterium | reverse complement strand
CGGGGAGGCGTCTAAGCGTCGTCCAAGCATCCTCCTTCCATCTTCCTTCCATCCTCCTAGATTTACGTATAAATTCGTCAACTTGATCTTGTAGGAATTTCCTTTTTTGTGCGCACGAGCAAACATTTGAGAAGTAACATTTTTAGAAAGGGGGGTTGGGGTAAAGAGCACGGAGTAAAATCCGCAAAATACGGGTTGTGGATGAATATCGACGGATGGATACCCATCCGTAACCAGCGCAGGCGGGAGGAGTTTATGCTGTTCCCCAATCCCCAACCCCTAACCCCTGTTTTTTAACTTGACCGTTGTTTCTTGCTTCTCATTGCTCGCTGCTTGTCACTCGTTGCTCGTCCCTTATGCCTCATGCCTTCTTTGTGCGTAGACTTCCTCAAGCCGGGGGATGATTACCTCCCAGTCGTACTGCTCCTTGACCAGCCTGGCGGCGTTTTCTCCCAATACGCGGCATCGATGCTCGTTGGAGAGCAAATCGATCACTGCCCCGGCAAAGCTCCTCTCTGTATCGGCCAGCAGCATATGCTTGCCATGCTCGACATTCAGCCCCTCGGCGCCCAAGCGTGTGCTGACGATGGCCTTGCCCATGGCCATGGCCTCCAGGAGCTTGAAACGCGTGCCGCTGCCCATCCGCAGCGGCGCAACATAGATGTCAGCGGCCTCAATATACGGCTTGATGTCCGGCACATAGCCTGTGATGGTCACGCGCGGTTGTTCCTTCAGATATTCAAGACGTGAATGAGGTTTCTGGCCAACGATGGTGAAATGGATGTTGGGATGATGCAGCTTGATGATCGGCATAATGCTTTTGGTGAACCACAGGGCAGCATCGACATTGGGACGGAAATCCATCTTGCCCGTAAAAACCAGCGCCGGGTGGGCGATATCGGCGACAGGCTCCCTGGCAGACTGCTGATACTTATCTACGGAAATCGCATTGGGGATAACGGTGATTGGTGTGTTATGGCGCAAGGTTCTTAGCGTTTCGGCATCGGCTCCCGAACAAGCCAGGACGTGCTGGACCGATTGGCACAGCTTGGTTTCGACAAGTTTCAGACGGTTGGCCTGGATGAGCGAATAGGCAGCAAGAGGCCAGCGTGATAGCGTATGAAGCTCGCGCGCTGCGATGCGCTTCTGGAGATAATGCTCGGCATTGAGCGCATCGTAGATCAACATGGCATCCGACGCACATTCCTTGATGACCGGCAGGTAGCCCGTCATCTCGAGGTACAGGTCGATCACGTCGAAGGTGTGGTGTGAGAGCAGATCGCGCAGCGCCTCTGCAAACGTCTCCGACCAGAAGCGGCGAGCCATATCGGTATGTCCGGCCAGCAGGTCGCGCAGACGGTCCGTCACTGTGCGCTCCGGTGCAGGGACCGATATCGCCGGGTTGCACAAGGCCGCCAGGGGGGTCTGGTCGATGTCCTGTTGGCCGGGCTCAGCAAAAGTCAGCAGGCCGATCTCGTGTCCGCGCTCAGCCAGCCCTTTGATCATGCCATAGCTGCGCAGTGTGCCGCCCGCGTGGGGCGGGTAGGGCAGATGAGGGAGCAAGAACAAGACACGAAGATGGGGATGACGTCCTTCGGTCGTAGGGAGTGGGGTTTGGGGATTAGGGAGCGTCGTCATGTGACTTTCGGCTTTCTTTCAGGAACGGTTCAAAAGATCGTTGTAGACAGCTAACGTCTGGCGGGCGGTTTCTTGCCAGGTAAAGAGACGAGCTTGCTCCAGACCACGTCGACGGAGCTGTTTTGCCAGGTCTGCATCAGTCAAAACACGATGCAAACCGGCCGCGATGTTGGCTGGATCGTCCGGATTGACCATCAGCCCAGCCTCGCCAACTACCTCCGGAAGTGAGCCGCGGTCAGAAGAAACCACCGGCGTGCCACAGGCCATTGCTTCAAGCACCGGCAGCCCAAAGCCTTCGTAGAACGATGGCAGACACAGGATCTGTGCGCCGCTGTATAGGCCGGGCATATCAACGTCCACAAGGTTGTCCAGCCAGATGACATGGCTGCCCAGTCCCAGCTCCTCGACCAGCCTGAAAGCCTTTTCGTAGAGCCAGCCGCGCGCGCCGGCGATGACCAGATCGGGCGCATCACGCAGCTCGGCGCGGAGATAATCGTAAGCCCTCAGCAGCCCGCCCAGGTTCTTACGCGGCTCGTAGGTACCAAGAAAGAGGATGTACTTCTCCGGTAAGTTGTAAGCCGTCTTGACCCGCAGAATCTCGACTGCCGGAGCCGGCTCGTAGCGCGCGCCAGCGGCCTCTGGAATTACTGTGACTTTCTCAGTCGGCACATTGAGCATCTCGAGCACATCGCGGCGTGTTGCCTCAGAGACCGCTATGATGTGATCGGCGCTCCTGGCAGCAGCTTGGATTTGCTGGTTGTAGTAGCGGCGGCTGTCGGCCGTCAGGATGTCCGGGTAGAGCAAGAAGGCCAGGTCGTGAATGGTGATCACTTTTCGATAGCCGCCCCCGAGCGGAGGGATGAAGTCAGGGCTGTGCAGCAGATCAAGGCCCAGCGGGGCCAGCTCGATGCCCAACGCCAGGCGCTCGAAGCGATGGTGAGCAGGCGTCCAGCAAGGCACACGATGCTGGTTGAGCGCTGCAGTCAGATCGCGCCCATCCTTGCGGCTGTGCAGGATCAGATAGCGGTTTTCCGCATCCAACCTCGCAAGCTCGGAGATCAGGTGATAGGTGTATTGCGTTATTCCCCCCTGCCTGTAGTAGGCAAGACGGGCATCAAGGCCAATAGAAGCCATAAGGAGTTCTCAGTTCATAGTTGTTTGCAATGGGTGTTGGCCAATTGATGTCCATCAGCTATAAGCCGTCAACTATCAGCCATACGCCATCAGCTATACGCCATCAGCTATCAGCCATACGCCATATGCCATCAGCCATATGCCATAAGCTATAAGCCATACGCCATCAGCCTTTTAGTCAAAGCCCATCATTTGCGATAAACTTCGGCGCACGATGCTTACCGCATATCTCCATTTTAGCCAAAGTGAGGTCAATCGCCCATGAAAGACATCGCCGTCATTGGCGTTGGATATGTTGGACTTGTCACGGCTGCCTGCTTTGCCGATCTGGGCAACCGGGTTGTTGCCATGGATGTGGCAGAAGAGAAGATTGATAAGCTCCACCAGGGCATCATGCCGATCTACGAGCCAGGCCTGACCGAAGTCGTCAAGCGCAACGTCGATGCGGGTAGGCTCAGCTTTACCACTTCGCATGCCGACACAATCAAGAACGCCCGCTTTGTATTCATCTGTGTCGGTACGCCCTCCGGCGTCGACGGTGAAGCTGATCTCCAGTATGTCCGGCAGGCCGCCGAGACTATCGCCCAGGTCATGGATCACCCGCTCATTATCATCAACAAATCAACCGTCCCGGTAGGGACCGGCGACTGGGTGGCCGATATCGTCCGCAGCAAACAGCCCAGGCCCATCGATTTCTCGGTAGTCTCCTGCCCGGAATTCTTGCGTGAAGGCTCGGCGCTGCTCGACTTCATGAACCCCGACCGGACAGTGCTGGGCTCGCTCGACCGCGATGCCGCCGATGAAGTAGCTCAGCTCCACCTTCCGCTGCGTGCCCCCATCGTCGTCACCGATCTGCGCACCGCCGAGATGATCAAGTATGCCTCCAATGCCTTTCTGGCGACCAAGATATCGTTCATCAACGAGATTGCCAACATCTGCGAGGCATTAGGCGCCGACGTCAAGGAAGTCGCTGCCGGCATGGGCCTCGATAAGCGCATCGGCAAGATGTTCCTGGATGCGGGCATCGGGTATGGGGGCAGTTGTTTTCCTAAGGATGTCCTGGCACTGCACCACATGGGCATTGCCCAGGGGCAGAAGCCACAGATTTTGGAAGCTGTCATGGCGATTAACTCCTCCCGACGCCACCAGGTGGTCGCCAAGCTGCGAGAGCTCCTGGGCGATGATCTGACGGGCAAGACCATCGGTCTGCTGGGGTTGGCTTTCAAGCCCAACACCGACGATATGCGTGACGCGCCGTCGATCACCATCGCCAGTCTGCTCTCTGAGGCGGGGGCAGTTGTCAAAGGCTACGACCCGGTGGCGATGGATGTGACCCGCCAGGTGATGCCGCAGTTAGCATTGTGCAAAGACCCTTACGAGGTTTTCGCAGGCAGCGATGCAGTTGTGCTGGTCACCGATTGGAACGAGTTCAAACAGCTCGATATGATCCGGGCTAAGGCATCGATGCGCCAGGCGGTCGTTGTCGATGGCCGCAACATCTACGATCCGGCTATGATGCAGGAGATGGGCTTTGCCTATCGCGGCTTCGGGCGTGGGTACAGCGGAGATGTAAAGCTCGATGGGTAGTAGGACTTCTTTTGCAAGTGGTAGAAAACGCATTGCAGGCAGTAGGAAGCACATTGCAGCAGGTAGTTAAAGATATTACAACACGAAGCAAGCTCGTTGCAGCAGGGTCCAAATACATTTGGGAGATGGCGACAGACACATATCCGTCACCAAGCTTGAGCCGATGGGTAATCTGCCGGGCAATGCGTTGTAGGCGATTTAAGCCAAGGGTAATCTGAAATGCAGCGGACATCCCAACCGGACTTGCCTGCCAATAAGAGCTCAGGCCGCAAGGGAATGGCCTCTCTGCTGAAAATGCAGACAGGCCCTACTTCCGACCAGAGCATGAACAACTGGTTGGCGTGGACCGGCTGGGTTGAGCTGCTCAACATCGCCATATATTCCGGGCTGCTCTGGTGGCTGAATTTCCTGTTAACTCATGTAGTGGCAGATCTGTCTATCATCGGTGTTTTGACGCTGGACGCTATCCTTCTGCAGGGAGGTTTATATTGGCTGCTAAAACGCGCACGGTTTCTGGCGAACATTTCGGCCACTGCTCGTCTTCGCGCGATACAGGGGCTTTACGTTTTGAACAGCCTGCTGATGTGCATCTTTCCGGCGGTATTTGTGATTCGATTGCTTTTTGCCCGTCCGCCGGGATTAGGCGATAGTATCATCGGGATGTGCTATTATCTCTTTGGCCTTGGGGAGTTTATTCATTATTTCTGGTTTAAGATCAATATGCGTCCCGCTGAGAGGAAAAGGATGCTGCGAGACAGGCAATTGGTGCCGGCGCGGTTCTTACGAGAGTATCGAAAGACAAAGAGAGAAATTGAAAGGACACAGTAGCTCCTCAGGCTGTTCTGATAACTGGGGAGACGATCCGCTGCTCAATCGCCCATCGCTGAAAACTGTAGACTGTAAACTGTGGACTGTAGACTGCTTTTATGTGGGAGGTATTTGCGTGGGAACAAATGGCGTTCTGAAGACTAAACTCAAAAATGGCCTGACCGTCCTGATCAAAGAGGTGCACAATGCACCGGTAGCCACTTTCTGGATGTGGTATCGGGTAGGCAGCCGCAACGAGATCCCCGGCCTCACTGGGGTCTCGCACTGGGTCGAGCACATGCAGTTCAAGGGCACGCCCAAGTACCCGTCGGGCGTGCTGGATAAAATGATATCACGCGAGGGCGGTTTGTGGAATGCCTTTACGTTCATCGACTGGACTACTTACTATGAGGTCATGCCGGCCAACAAGATCGAGCTGGGGATCGACCTGGAAGCCGACCGGATGTTGAATTCAGCGTTCGATCCGGAGGAGGTTGCTTCAGAGCGCACGGTGATCATCTCCGAGCGCAGCGGATCAGAGAACTCGCCCGTCTGGCTGCTATATGAGGAGGTGCTGGGAGCAGCTTTTCGCGTGCATCCCTATCGTACCGAGGTCCTCGGCGAGATGATCGATCTAAAAACCATGACCCGCGACGATCTGTACCACCATTATCAACGCTACTACGTTCCTAACAACGCCACGGCCGTCCTGGTGGGTGATGTGGATGCAGGGCAGGCGCTTAAGGCCATCGAAGAGAGATTTGAGAGCATCCCACAGGGAGAGGATATACCGGAGGTTGTCCGGCCGGAGCCTCCTCAATACGGCGAGCGGCGGGTGAGGCTGAACCGGGAAGGGCAGACGGCCTACGTCCTGGCTGCCTACCACGGTTATGAGATCAAGCACCCGGATTTCTTCGCGCTGGCTGTCGCCGACAGCATCCTGGCCGGGGCTACCAGCATCAACCTCATGAGCACATCCGGGACGAGCAACCACACCTCGCGGTTGTATAAAGCGCTGGTCGAGACCGAGCTGGCGGCCGGCGTCAGCGGCGGAATGACTGCTACCATCGACCCTTATTTGTACACCATCTTGGCTACCGTGCGCGATGGGCATACCTGTCAGGAAGTCGAGGACGCTCTCCATGCAGAGACGAACCGCATGGCACAGGGCGATATCAGCAAGCAGGAGTTCGAAAAGGCGCGCAAGCAGGCCAAGGCACTGTTTGCCTACGACAGCGAGAGCGTCTCCAGCCAGGGGTTCTGGCTGGGTTTCGCCGAGACGCTGGTTGGTGATTATGAGTGGTTCGATACATTCTTAGACAAGCTGATGGCTGTAACACTGGATGACGTTAAGCGTGCCTCGGCTGATGTTTTTCAGCCTAATAGACGTACGGTGGGTTGGTACGTGCCCACAGGCGGCTCACAGGAGGGCGAGTAAAACAACAATGGCCTCTCAAAACATACACATTCATGCCATCCCCGGTCCTGATGACATCCACCGGACGGAGCTTAAAAACGGCATCGTCGTTCTCTCGCGTGAGAACTTCACCAGCCCATCAGTGGTGATGGAGGTCCGCATCCCTGGTGGAGCACTGCAAGAGCCGCCAGAAAAAACCGGGCTGGCGAACTTTCATAGTGACATGTTGATGCGTGGCACACAGACGCATACCTTTGATCAGCTTTTCGAGGAGATCGAGAGCATCGGCGCCAACCTGGATATTAGCTCCGGGGGCCACACTTACACAGTCGGCAGCAAGAGCCTGGCCGAGGATCTGCCAACCATGCTCCGGCTGCTGGCCGAGGTGCTGCGCGAGCCAACCTTTCCGGCGGATCACATCGAGAAGGTGCGGGGAGAGATCATGACCAGCTTGCAGATGCGTGCACACGACACGCGTCGCATGGCTACGTTGACTTTCAACGAACTGGCTTACCCCGATCACCCTTACAGCAAGAGTGTAACAGGCTACCTGGAGACGGTAGAGAATATCACCCGTGATGATATTGTGGAATTTCAGAACAACCTTGGGCCACGTGGGACGATCGTTGTGGTGGTGGGAGCAATCAAGGCTGAAGAGGCAGCAAGCATGGTTGAAAAAGCCTTGGGCGATTGGGAAAACCCCGCCCAGCCGCCCCGTCCGGAAGCTCCTCCGGTTTCCCGCATCACCGAAGTGTGCCGTGAGTTTGTGCCGATCCCCGGCAAGACACAGGCCGACATCGTGATGGGATACCCCGGCCCAGCACGCTCAGCTCCCGATTTCAAGGCAGCGCAGATGGCCAACAATATTCTGGGCCGCTTTGGCCTGATGGGGCGTCTGGGAGAAGCAGTGCGACAAAAGCAAGGGCTGGCGTATTATTCCTACAGCCAGATTGACGGCAGCTTAGGGCCTGGCCCATGGAAGATCGTAGCAGGCGTCGATCCGGCCAACGTCGAGCGGGCCATCGAGACGATCAGGCAGGAGGTTGGTCGTATTGTCAAGGAGCCGGTGACGGTCGAGGAGCTGTCTGACAACAAATCATACTTCAAGGGGCAGCTGGTGATCGGCATGGAGACCAATGAAGGCGTCGCCGGAAGCATCATGAACATGGAGCTGCATCAGCTTGGGCTGGACTATCTGCGCCAGTACCCGGCCATGATTGATGCCATGACGGCTGATGACCTCCAGGCCGCTGCCGCTCACTACCTTGATCCCGATGCTTACGCCCTGGCTGTTGCCGGACCTGAATGAGGCATTTGATATTGCCTCAGAGTGTAGTTGCTTAACCGCTTAGGATTGCTCACCGAATGATGGATGAGACGTGAAACGTAAGAGATACTCAGTGCTTAGCGCGGTATCACCAAGCAGCTGCCAAATGTCATATATTCAATGTCAAATATCAAATGAAGGTGGTTATGCTCCGGACGGGTGTCGATATCATCGAGGTAGCACGGGTGAAAAGCGCTGCTTTGCGCCATGGCGAACGATTCTACCAACGCTTCTTTACCGAAGCTGAGCGTGCTTATTGTGATGGTCGGTACACAGCTCTGGCGGCGCGTTTTGCGGCCAAAGAGGCGGTAGCCAAAGCGCTGGGTACGGGGATTGGTGATGTCAGGTGGGTGGAGATCGAGATCACAGCTGACGCGCGCAGCAAACCCGAAATCCGGCTGCATGGAGCGGCAGCCCGGCTGGCCGCCGAGCTTGGCCTGGTACAATGGTCGCTCAGCCTCTCCCATACCCACGAACATGCCATCGCTTTTGTAGTAGCGATGGGATGAGGGCGAGGCCGGCATGGGGAAGGCCCTGCTGTAAAGAAACGAAAATGCGGACAGAGCGTTCTTGAGCTTTTCACTCCACACTCGTTGCTCAGCACTATTTTTGAGGGAGATCGGAAATGCAGACCCGAAAATATCTTGCAGCTATCCTGATAAGCTTGCTGACAGCTTGCTCCGGCAATGGAGCAAGCCCGCAGGCAACGGATGTCCAGACAGGCGGGACGAGTGCTCTGCCGCTGCCAACCTGGACGCCTGCCGGCCAAGGGGTTTCCGGGCAAGCAGTCTCTGCTCCTTATCCGGACAGTCTCACAACTGCCGAGCTTGAGGCTCGCCTCGCCCCATTCAACTCACCGGATTGTATGTTGCCTTGTTACAATGGGCTCATACCCGGGCAGAGCGGCGTACAAGAGGCGCTCAACTTCTATAGCCGTCTTGGCATCAGCGCGCTGGACATGCAGCCGGGAGACTATGAGGCAGTCCTGGACGGCACGGGAAGCCTGGGAGCCGTGCTGATCCGCAGCTCCGACATCCTCCAGGCCATCGACGCCGGCTTTAATCCCCCCCGTGTTGATCTACGCCTGAGCGACAATGTCGTACGCTACCTCCACGTCAAATGGGGCAGCGTGCCTTCTTATCTGACACCGGTACACGTGCTGGAAATGATGGGGCAGCCCGACCGGTTGGATTTGGGGTTAATTCTTGACGAGGTGAATCCGGAGTTCGTGCTACAGATGGTTTACTCGTCCAGGCAGACGGGCTTTGCTTTTTTTGGCTCAGCACCCAGCGATGGAACACAGCTTCAAGTTTGCCTGTCTCCTGAGCGCGTGAAGACAGCTTTGCTGGGAGCTTTTGCGCCAGGCGAAGCCATTATGGCCGGCTTTTCGCACGAAAAGTACCTGTTACCGTTACCAGAGACGCTGGGCTTATCTTATGACGACTTTGTGGCGCAGGTAGGGTCAGGCGGTTGTCTGGTGATCCCGGCTTCGCAGTGGACCGCATGGCAGGCGCTGGATAACAATTAGCAACAGAGGCAGCCTGTATAAGGCCGCCTCTGTCAAAACAACGTCTTTTACGAGTGCTGGATGCTCACGCTCTCGCTTCTTGGGCAATCTCGTGAACAATACCAAACACCATCGGGCGGCGGCGAGTCTCGCTGTAGAAGTATTTCTCCAGCGCCCCTTCAACGCTGGCGCGCATATCGTCGACTGAGCCGGCTCCATTGGCGCTCAATACTGTATCGATGGCCTCCTGGGCCCCCTGGATGAGATCGTCCGATTCCGGCATGTAGACGAAACCTCGTGAGATAATCTCCGGTTCTTCAAGCAGCTCGTGAGTGTTGTGATCGACAGTAAGACTGACGATTACAAACCCATCACGTCCCAACATTTCCCGATCACGGAGCACGGCCGGGCCGACATCTCCTACAACAGAACCGTCTACAAACACATAGCCACCGGGCACACGTTCGCCAACAGCCATGCTGTCAGGGGTGAATGTCAAGATTGTTCCATTCTCGATGACCGCTACATTTTCTTCCGGAATACCCAAACTGGTCGCTATCTTGCCGTGCATGTGTAGATGCCGCAGTTCACCATGAACTGGTACAAAGAACTGGGGCCTGAGCAGATTGATGAGCAGCTTCAGCTCTTCTTGCGAAGCGTGACCAGAGACGTGTACCGGCGCGATCCGCTCATAGATCACGTCGGCTCCACGATGGATCAGTCTGTTGATGATGCGGTGCACCATTTCTTCGTTGCCGGGGATAGGATGGGAGGATAAAACGACCGTGTCGCCTTCCTGGATCTCCAGCTGTCTGTATCTGCCGGAAGCCAGCCGTCCCAACACCGCTGTCGGCTCCCCTTGCGAGCCGGTAGACATAATAACGACTTTCTCCGGCCGCATGCGCATCGCTTCACTCAGGTCGATGATCATGGTTTCAGGTATGTGAAGATATCCCATTTGCCGGGCCATCTTGACATTGTCGATCATGCTGGTGCCGACAATGGCCATTTTTCTGCCATGCTTGAGGGCCGCGTTGGCGACTTGCTGGATGCGTGAGATGAGCGAGGCAAAGGTCGCAATGATAATGCGTCCCTTGGCTTTGCGAAACACCTGATCAAATGCATCGTTGATGACGGTCTCGGAGGATGTCCAGCCGGGCGTAGTAGCATTGGTGCTGTCGGCGAAGAGGGCCAATACACCTCTGCCCGCAAACTCAGCCAGTTTGGCAAAATCGGGTGGCCAGTTATCTACAGGTGTGTGATCGAATTTGAAATCACCCGAGTGGACGATCAGGCCTACCGGCGTGGTAATCCCCAATCCGACTGCATCGGGAATACTATGGCAGACATGGAAGAACTCCACCTGGAAGGGGCCCATACGAATGGTGTCGCCTGCCTGAACGGTCATCAATGTAATATCGTCCAGAAGATGAGCCCGTTTGAGCTTAACTTCCAACAGCCCCCGTGTGAGAGGTGTTGCATAGATAGGGACGGTGATAGTCTCCATGACGTGGGCAATAGCACCTGTATGATCCTCGTGACCGTGTGTGATAATCACCCCACGAATGGAGTCTAACCGATCCATAATATAGTCAAAGTCAGGAATAATATAGTCAATCCCCAACATGTCATTTTCCGGAAACATGATACCCGCATCGATGATAATCGAGTCCAACGAATCGGAGGTCTCATATTCTACAAACATCATATTCTTGCCAACCTCACCCAGCCCGCCTAACGGGACAACCCGCAAGACGCCGGAGGATAGATCTCTATCCTTGTGGGTAGGCTTTCCATTGCGTCGTTTATTTCTCTTATTCACTTCTTAATTTCCTTTTCTTCAATAATCAAAAAGGGCTGAGCAACAGCCTCAGTCCCTTTTTTTGTCTCTATCAGATTGTCCGGCAGTTACTGCCAGTTAGCCGGTTAACAGCTTTTACCAGTGAAACAGGATTGAGCATTGCATTCACATTACGCTCGATGATCAAGTATTTTATTCTGGATATGAGTTTAACTTATAAAAGACAATAACGCTATTCAGCCTGCACATTACGATGCTTTACAGGGCAAGAAAACATGCTCTTCTGCTAGCAACGAGCAACGAGACGCGGGCAACGAGAAAAAAAGCAGTACCCTAGATGTGCCCGCAGCTATCACAAGAATCAGCTTAACAAGCCTTCACCCATCCTCCCATTCCCGCGAAGGCGGGAATCCATGTACCGTAATCACCCACTGAGACTGCTGTTTTCATCTCGTTGTAGTGGGGGATGCCCCCATGTCTAGCCTGCGCGATAAGATGCTATAATGCTTGCAGGCAGAGCACGGCATCGGACATTAGGTCCCAAAGCATAGGGGGTACGACTTGGAACTTAGACAGTATCTCGAATTACTGCGCAGATGGTGGTGGTTGATCGTTGTATTGGCCTTACTGGGAGGAGCAGTGGCATTGCCGATTGCACTGCTCAGGACGCCCATCTATGAGACATCAACGACTGTGCTGATCAACCAGGCACCGGGGGCACTACCTAATGCCGAAGATGTTCTCTCTGGCCAGCGCGTAGCAATGACTTACGCTCAACTGTTACATCGTCGTGCTGTTTTGGAAGAGGTTATTACCAACCTAGATCTCAGAACTAGCCCGGAAGAATTAGACGAGCAGATAGACATCAACCCTGTGCGAGATACCAATCTGCTCGTTTTGACTGTGCAAGATACCGATCCGCAGCGGGCTGCCGATATTGCGAATGAGATTGTCAAAGTATTTATTGCGCAGAACCTACAATCGCAAGCAGAAGAATATGCTGAAACACTGAACAGTCTGCAAGCAGGAATGACCGATATCGAAGAGGATATCGACCGGACGGTGGCTTCCATTGAAAAACTGGAAGATGCTACTACGCCTGAGCTGATAGCCGAGCGAACGCGGTTAGAGGAACTTCTGACCCAGCAACGCAGCACTTATGCAACCCTTCTCGCCCAGTACGAAGAGAGCCGGCTGGCTCAAACCCAGACAACAGACAAGATCAGCATAGTCGAGGAAGCATTGCCGGGTGAGAAGGCAGGGCAAAGCATTGTTGTTCTTGCCCTGCAGGGAATGATCATCGGCATCTTTTTAGCTTGCGGCATAGCTGTTCTTTTTGAATATCTGCGTGACACGATGAAATCCAGCGAGGAGCTGGAGCGGCTTCTGGGCGTTCCAACCCTGGCAGTAATTGGTGTCATCCAGGTAGCCAAGCCAACGCAGGTGCTGGTGACAGTCGAGAAGCCTCGCTCGCCAATTGCGGAGGCTTACCGCCTGCTTCGAGCGAATATCGAGATAGCCACGGTTGATAATCCTGCCCACACACTGGTGATTACAAGCAGTGGCCCAAGTGAAGGTAAATCGGTGACGGCAGCTAATCTGGCAGTTGCTATTGCGCAAGCAGGTAAACAGGTCATTTTAGTCGATTCAGATCTCCGCCGCCCGTCGCTCCACAAGTTATTCCGAGCACCTAACAAAAGGGGCATTACGACTGCTCTAATGCAAGGGGGGCAAGGGATGATCGGCGATCACCTGTCACATACAGGCATCGAGAACTTGTTCCTGTTGTCAAGTGGCCCCCTACCCCCTAACCCTGCCGAGCTTCTGGGTTCGCAGCGGATGGCGCAGCTCGTAGAAGCGCTCAAAGCACAGGCTGATATGGTTGTGTTCGATAGTCCCCCTGTGCTTGCTGTGGCTGATGCTACTTTGCTGGCGCGTATTTGCGATGCAACACTGCTCGTTGTGTTGGCCGAGTCTACGCGCGGTGAGGCTATCAGCAGAGCCAAAAACCAGATTGACCAGGCCGGGTCCAATTTGCTTGGTGTGGTACTTAACCGCGTCTCGTCTTCGAGTAGTGGATATTACTACTACCAAAAGTACTATCAGAAATACACCTCCGACGAGGAACGCTTTCTTTAGTGTTTCGCGCAATACGGGATGGTTCACCGTTATGTGAAATGAGCCAGGTTATTTGCAAAACGCGTCATATTCGGTGTCTTACCCCTTCTCGGCGCTGTCATTCCCGCTTTCGCGGGAATCCACCTGTTACGCTG
>JAFGMS010000162.1 GCA_016927375.1 Anaerolineae bacterium | reverse complement strand
AAGGCCCCTACCGCCCGGTGATTGTCATCGGCCATGGTCTTGGCGCCCGCGCTCACCTGCCCCAGCGTCTGCGCCGGCGCGCCCGGCGCCAGGCGGGCGTCGTTGGAATAGTTCTCGACCACGAACGATACCCGGCCCAGCTCATCGTAATAGGTGCGGGTGATGAAGTTGCGGGTCGGGCTGAGCACCAGCTTGCCGTCCTCGTCGGGGTCCTCGTAGTTGCGCACGGTAGCAATCTGCCGCCCCATGTTGTCGTAGATGGTCCGGCTCACCAGGTTGTACAGGTTGTCGCCGATGGTCTGGTAATCGATAAACTCAGCAGTCTTGACTGCTTCCAGGTATTCCTGGTAGGTCTCCCACTGCCCCGTTCCGCCATAGGTCAGACTGTCGGGCGGCAGGCAGGCGGCGCGCGTGAACTCCGGCCGGTTGAGGGCATCGTACTGGGTACAGGTAAGCTGGTTTATGTCCGGCGCGTTGCCATCGATGTGTATCCAGCGCAGCTCACCGGTGGTCGGGCCCAGCCACACCGGCACATCGCCGGCCTCGGGTGTGTCTCCTACCGGCAGCGGCTTGAAGTTGGTCACACTCTTGAGCACGTTGCCGGCGGCATCGTACTCGGTGGCCGAAACCAGGTTGTAGCCGCCATCCTTGTAAAGCTTGGTGGGGTCGTCAATGTTGTCACCGTCATAGTTGGTGACAGTCCGGCTGACCCGCCCGACGCTGTCGTAGACCGTCAGGCTGACCTGGTTGAATTCAGGCGCCTCGGAGGACAGCTGCAATGTGATGGGGTCAGTGGTCGGATCATTGTCAAAATCGAAGTCATGTGTTGTGCCGCCAGGCACCGTGCCGGGATGATAATTGTTAACGGTCGCTACCACCCGCCCGGCGCCATCGTAGAAGGTATGGGTGCGGATGTTGTACTTATTCAGATAGTAGTCATCCTGCCCCGGCCAGTAGCTGCTGATGCTCTCGTAGGCCCGCCCGGCGTCGTCATAGCGGGTGAGTGAGACCTGGTTGTACTCCGGCGCATCGATGGACAATTGCAGCGTGGCGTCTGTACCACCACCATCGAAGTCGAATTGGACGCTCTCTACTGTGCCCTCAGTGGGAATATTGCCCGGATGATAATTGCTGACGGTCGCCACCGTCCGGCCCAGTGCGTCGGTGAAGGTACGGGTCGCGAGGTTGTATAGCTCGTCTTCGTATGGGTCCTTCAATTCGTCGTAATGGCTGATGATCTCGTCGGCCCGGTCGTCGCCATCGACGTAAATGTAATGTGTCGTGCTCTCAGCATCGGTGCCCACGGCCTGGGTGACATCGGTCAGGCGGCCGGCATCGTCATAGAGATAGGTCGTGGTGATGGCCTCACCATCGCAGTCCTGCACCACCCCGGTCTGCTGGCCAAAGGCGTTGTAGCTGTAACATGTCGCCAGGCAGTTGGCCTCGACCCGCTTGACCAGGTTAGGCGGCTCATCCGGGTCGCTCACTGCGTCAGTGTAGTAGTAGCGGGTGACCTGGTTGGCATCCACGCCGGGGTTGTCCGGCGCGTAGTTGTCGATCTGCATCAGCAGCAGGTCTTCGTCCCAGGCGCAGTCGCCGATATCCGCGCCAGTGAGAGGGTCGGTGGGCGCGCCCGTGCATCCATCGGGGTCTCCCCAGAAGTTGTAGACGAAGTAGGTCTGCGTGCCGTCGACGTTGTCCACCAGCGTGAGGTGGTGGTCGGCATCGTACGCGAAGCCGGTCGGGTTGCCCAGCGCATCAGTAACGCCCTCCAGGTTGGCCCCATCGTCGCTCCAGGCCAGGCCGGTGGGGTGGCCGTTGGGGTCGGTGATATGCCGGGGCCGGAAGTTGTAATCGTAGGTAGTAGACGATCCTCCGGTATCATTGGCCTGGCCCACCAGCGTGTGTCGGAAGTCGTATTCGTGAGTCTGGCTCCCCCCAACGCCACCATCACCGTAGATCACCTCGGTGGTGCCATCGGTATCGAAGACCAGCTCAGCCATCACTTCGCCGGCACCGTTCGTCTCGCGGAAAGCCCGCCCCTGCTCATCATATTCGTAGCTCAAGACAATCCCGTCCAGCGGGTCAAGCCGGGCGGTCATGAAGTGCGGGTAATCGGGATCGCCATACTGGTAATCCCACTCCTGCCCACGCAGGTCGGTGAATGTTTCCAGATCGCCATTGGCATCGTAGTCAAATGCCACCGATTGAGGTAGATAAGCAACGAATGTTCCATCGCTGGTAACTTCGACAGTCCGGACTGCCTCCAACCGATCCTGACTGTCGTATTCCATAAACAGCGCCCGTCCGGAATCGGGACTGAAGACCTTCTGCAGCCGGCCATTGGAGTAATCCAAGGCCAACTGCCGGCCATGGCTGTTCTCGTAGTTGACAAACTGGCCGTCGTTGTTGAAACGATACTCCTCGTTGCGCGTGTTGTGGTAAATGTAAGTGTAATTACCTTCCGTCCCTTCGCGTTCCAGAGAGGCCTTGAAGCCCGGCTCAGGCTGGTAGGAGCCATCCTCCATGACATAGAAGCGTGCCCGTGAGCCGCCCGGCATCTGCACCCCGATTTGGGAAAGGATGCCGTAAGGGTCGGTGTGGAAGATCAACCGCCGCTCATAGTTGTGGAACCAGCCTGGGCTCATTACGCCGGCCGGAAGTTCACCATCGGCCACTTTTTGCGCATTGAACGATGAATAGCTGCGGGTGAAAGCCAATGTTCCGGCCTGGGTTGGCAGGCCGAGATCGACCTGGGACAGCTTCTTGTTCCCGGTACGGGTATCGATGGGCCCACCGGTGGTCTCGTCCTCGCAGATGATGTCACAGTCTCCCTCCCCGTCGGTCATCTCATCCGGGGCGACGTTTCGCTGTGACAGTGCCGGGGAACGCAGGGCCCCCGTGGCGTTATAGTACCCCCATCCGACATCTTCGCCGTTTGCGCTGCTCCATGTCTGGCCTCCATCTTCGCTCCGTACCAACTGGTGAGACCAGTCGGTGGCAACCTGCACCCAGGCCATATGCTGCTGATCTGGCCATATGTATAGCTTGTGCCGAAAAGATCCAAAACCTTCAGATGGAAATTGCGCTACTGCCTCGCGGGTTGTCCCACCGTTTAAGATGCGATAGGCAGTCCCACCAGCGATTGCCATGAGATCGCCGCCAGGCCACTGGGCCAAGCCCGCACTGTAATACCAGCTCAGGTCGGACTGGATCCGTTCATGATATTGTGCTCCTGCTACCCAATGCCACAAATCACCGCCGACCTGGAAGTAGGCCTCACTGTCTGAGATAGCCAAGACGTCCCGCCCGTAGTGATGCACATAGGAGTGTGGGTAGCCAGCTCCCACCAAAGGCCACGACTGGCCATAGTTTTTCGATCGCACCAAACCGGGCACAGCGCACGGGCCGCATTGAAACGAATAAGCAATCCCGAAAATGCTACCACTCGGTGATACCGATACCCATGGCTTTACTTCCCAAAAGTCATGGGTATCACGAGGGTTGCCAGCTTGCCAATTGTTGCCGTTGCTGTCTGCGCGCCAGAGTGTACCCCCTCCGGTCGCCATCATTTTGCCTGATGGATGCCGAAAGATTGTGTTAGCACTGAAAGTCGACTTCTGTACCCAGGTCGGCTCTTCTGTATCGAGGTTGTCGGTGTACCAAACACCACTGCCGGTCGCCAGCCAAGCCTTGTTGTACGGGTCGGTCTCTTCCAGATACAGGTCACGGAAGCTGAGGTCAGCCAGCATGCCCGTGATATCAGCCCAGTCAGGAGTGGCATCCATGAAATTCCGCGTCCGCCACAGCTTGTCGCCTTCCAGGAGATATACCGGCTCGCCGTCATAGGAGGCTGCCCGCTGGTTGGCACTGCTTTGTGTACGCTCAGGTGCAGCGGCCGTCAGCGGCACAGTCGCCGTCAGCGGCTCGATCTTCTCCGCCGCCGCACTGGGCGCAGCCTCGGCAGGCTGTGGTGCAACCTCAGCAGCAGGTCGGGCACGCACCACCTCAGGCGGGATGGCGCCGAGAACCGGTTGCAGGGTCATCATGGCAGCGGTGAGCAGGTTCAATGATTTCATCAGAGCAGAGTGGAACATGGTTTCCTCCGAACGGCGGAACGGCAGTTGTTAGTTATTGGTTCTTGGTGATTAGTTAACAGCAAAAAACAGTTCATAGTCGACAGTT
>JAFGMS010000161.1 GCA_016927375.1 Anaerolineae bacterium | reverse complement strand
TGCCGGAGCGCTGTGTCGAGGTAGGCACGCATAACCGGATTGGGGCTGTCGCCGGTCTCAAAAGCGCGCCAGTAAGTATGTTCCCAGTCTTCGATGGCTGCTTCCGGCGAAGAAAACCCGTTGTGAGAGACATCAACTCTATCGTCACCCACACGCAGTAACGCGTAGAGAGCCTCGACATGAGGCAGCTTGTCTGCCGGGAGAAACCTGCTGGCCGACGAGTAGTTCTTACTGGCTGCATGCATAACTGTACGACAGGCAGCATAATCTTCCGGTGTCGCAACTGATGTATGGGGCGAATCATTGGTATATCTGGTCCATCTGGCAGAGAGTCCCCTTATGACCATCCCCTGAATCCTTTCTGTAGACCAATCAGGATGAGACAACTTCGTCGGTATGCTAAGTGCGGGATTCGCTTTATTTGATGAACTGAATTCCGGTATGTGACTGCTGCTTTTAGGACTATGCTTCTTCAAGATTATAGATAGGAGATCACCAAGCGAAAAACTCTATCCCTATCTTAATAAGTAAAAACCACTTTATTTCCAATCCGATGCACTATCAGTTCAAATTGCGAACCATTCTTGCTTGTTCTGTAGATCAGTCAGTTGGAGTGTAGCGAAACCTGGACAATATATCAACACAATTTGGACAAAAACAGGCGCTTGCACAGGGTACTTGATATAATCCAATAGAACAACGTTACGAAGCATACAGTGGACTTACAGTAGTGAATAACAGAATCGACGATACACCAATCTACAACATGAAAGTTGTATTACAGGAAACAGGCCTGAAACCGGATACGATCAGGGTCTGGGAGCGGCGCTATGGACTGCCCAGGCCGGACCGCAGCGAAGGTGGGCATCGACTTTATTCACAGCGTGACATTGAAAGTATCAAGTGGCTGATTGCTCGACAGGTAGACGGCCTTTCTATCAGCCGTGCAGTTGAGCTGTGGAATACACTGATCGCCGAAGGCAACGATCCGCTGCAGCCGCCACCACCGGCTGAAGCAACAATCACGGCCGAGAAGGGTGACCTCACCGAGATGCGTAATGCCTGGGTCTCAGCCTGTCTGGTTTACGATGAAGGGCGGGCCGAACGCGTTCTCAACGAGAGCTTTGCTGCCTATACCCCTGAAAGTGTCTGCCTGGGCGTATTGATGAAAGGCTTGTCGCAAATAGGCGATGGTTGGTACCAGGGCGAGATCACTGTCCAGCAAGAACACTTTGCTTCTGCGCTGGCGATGCGCAGATTGGAAGTGCTGCTCGATGCGGCGCCGCCGCCATCCCGAGGACATAGACTGCTCGTGGCTGCGCCGCCAAGTGAGGAGCATGTCTTTAGTTTATTGCTGCTGACGGTCCTGCTGCGCCGCCAGGGTTGGGACGTTGTTTACCTGGGATCGAACATTCCACTCGAGAATTTGGATGACGCAATTACCACAACTTATCCTCGCTTGGTCGTCTCTTCCGCACAGCGTTTATCCACAGCGGCCGACCTGCTTGGAATGGCCCAGCGGCTGCATGACGCAGGTACCACACTGGCATTTGGGGGTAGGATATTCAATGTGCTGCCAGATCTGAGAGACTATATCCCAGGCTATTTCATTAGCGAGACCATCGAAGATGCCCCACAGACGATCGAGCAGATTGTTGAAGGCGCTGTCTTACCCTCTAAGAAAAGCGCTCATTCCGTGCCTCACCAGCAGGCTCTAAAACACTTCCGCGAACAGCTGCCATTGATTGAGGCAGCGATATGGCAGGCCGTTCAAGATTCAGACTTGCAGCACGACCACGTATCTATTGCCAATATGAACATGGCACGAGGTATCAGTGCCGCACTTGAATTCGGGAACATGGCATTTCTGAAGGAAGATGTCAAGTGGAATAACGCTTTGCTGGAGAACCATGCTATTCCCGGGCAGACACTGTACACCTATCTGGCGATCTATCGAGACGCATTAGCGGCCAATTTGGGTGTTTCCGGCGAGCCTATTGTGAGATGGCTCGACGATCTTATTAACTCAGATGTATTTGAAAGGGAGAGATAAACAATGAACAAAGACATCGTCAGGCAAATAGTCGTTATCCTGACAACCATCGCGACTATCACCATGAACATTCTTGCCAACGCACTGCCGCTCAACGGCCTAAGTACCGGTGAAATCTCCGACCGTTTTGAGATCTATTTCGTTCCTGCCGGTTATGTGTTCTCGATCTGGGGTGTCATCTACCTGCTGGTGATCGCCTATACGGTCTATCAGGCGCTTCCTGCCCAGCGAGAAAACCCCCTGCTGCGCAAGGTCGGCTATCTTTATGTGCTTTCCAGTGCAGCGAATGTCGCGTGGTTATTCCTGTGGCACTATGAGGTCTTTCGCTTCACACTGGTGGCCATGCTTGTGCTCCTGGGCTCGCTGATAGCCATCTACCTGCAGCTTGGCATCGGGCGAGAAGAAGTCTCAAGGGGTTTCAAGTGGTTTGCACAGTTGCCTTTTAGCGTCTATCTTGGCTGGGTCACAGTTGCCACCATTGCCAACACATCACAGCTTTTATATTTCCTCAAATGGAATGGATGGGGAATAAGCCCTGAAGTGTGGACGGTGATTATGCTGGGTGCTACGACGGTGATTGCCGGCGCCATGCTCATCACACGCACCGACATTGCCTATGGCCTGGTGATCGCCTGGGCGGTGATCGGTATCGCACTCAAGCATGCAGGGATACCGTCTGTCAGCATCGCTGCCTGGGTGGTTGTCGGTCTTGTAGGGCTGCTGACTGCCGTCCAGGCCGGACGGCAAGTGCTTGCGCGGTCGAGCACCGGTTAGGCGAATTCCGGCATACCATGAGGGTTCCGGATAGTCTTCAAGGCGGCTATCCGGAACCTCTTTTGTGTCGCTAGCTGGAAAGCTGCAAGGTAGATAGACAGACGGCATAGCATACGGGGAACCGGAAGTCAACAAATATACAACCGCATCGCTTCATCCTCTCTTGAGTATGATGCTGCCTACCGGAACACCAATATCGCGGGCGATAAGCTCGCATTTTGTCTGCAACAAGAAAAATATTCGGTCTCCTTCCTCGCTCAGCGTCTCGTAGTTTCCCTGCCCCTTGGCGATAATGAGCTCGGCTCGGTTGTACATATCCCGGAACTCATCTGAGCAGTCAGACAGGATCGTCCCGGGAGCCTGTGAGCCATTATCGACCAACCTGGCAACCTGATCCAGTCCGGCCTGTTGAGCATCAGTCAGTGTGGCATCGTTGATGACAGGACCACCCTTGACAACGTAGGTAACCGGGACATCCAACGTCTCGATCAGCAGCCGGTCAAACACCGTCTCGCCCGCATTGTCCGCCAGAAAGAGCACCTCAGATACCTCACCAAGCCTCTGGCGCAGCACGTCCCCATCGTTAACCGCATAATCCTGAGAAAGCACACGCTCGACGGTAGCCCATAAGTCAGCCTCGGGGATGATCGCCAGATCGATGATGTTGCCGGCGATGCTCAACCGGAAGGCACAATCAAGCGGGTCGTTCGCTTCAGCAATGAGTGCTTGCAGCCTGGGATAGAGATCCAGAGCCTCTTGTGTGCTCTTCATTTTTACCGAACGATAAGGATCGGCCAGACTAAGCTCATCCCTGATAATCTGGTGTACCTGGTTACCGATTTGCGGAGGTGTTACCGTCAGGTCAAGCCCCTGCAAGATGCCCAATACCTGCTGGAGGATGGCATACTGTTGTTCATCGCTGGCGCCCGCCAGACGCGAGGCTCCTAATGCCTGCCTGAGAAAGCAGGGATAGCAATCAAGATAAGTCTTCAAAATCTACGCTCCTGTGAAAATAGCAACGAGGCACAAGTTATTGACGATTGACGATTGCTGATTGAAGTGCAAATCGTTTTGACGATTAAAAAGCCGTCACCTCAATGCGAAACAGCGAGAAAATCGGGTCTACGCGGAATAGTGAGGAAAAGCGTTCATGGGAAGACCCTAAAGGTTTCTTTTGGGAAGTATCGTGTTCCAATGTAGACATACTTTCGACCGAAATGACCGATCTTCAATGTCGAAAAAACCTTTAGGGTCTGAGGCTAACCCCACTTTTCCGCGTTGATCCAAATTTAATAGTTCTCAGTATTCTCGGGGCAAGCCACAACTATGGGTTTGCTTACGCCCCGAAATATTAGTGGAAGCTCCGTTTACAGTTATCATCTGTCTCATTCTACCCTTTAACCAGTGACTATCACTCCATAGATCGTTTCGACGCTGTTGTCGCCTACCCATTCACCAGCTTCTCCGGCCGCCGGGCAAACTCCTCCGGCGACACCTCACCGTGCACCAGTGCCAGCAGCGTCTCGGTGAGCAGGCGGTTGACCGGTGTGGGCACCCCGACCTTCTCACCAAAGCGCACCACAGCACCGTTCAGGTAATCGACTTCGCTCCGGCCGCTGCCCGAATGCAGGTCGATGTGAAACGAGGGCATCTTGCCGCCTCGACCGCCTCCCACCGCGCGCCCCAAGAGGGGGCGGGAGAGGAACAAGGGCAAATAGCGTACGCCAAATGCCAATGCGCGCACCGGCGTCCCCGGCAAATCGACCGGCCGGATGCCCTGGGCAGCCATCACCCGCAGGGCCTCCCGTAGCTGCTCGATTTCCAGCCGGTACAAACCCGGATGAGTGAATATCTCGGCCGGGGTCATATCCAGAATGGCAGAAGTGGCATTGGCCAACAGGTTGGTCAGCAGCTTCGACCACTTCATGTCGGCGGCCCGCGGGTAGAGGCGAGCATTCAGGCCAGCATCCTGCTTCGCATCGACCAGCCTGCCGGCCAGGGGATGGTCACCGGCCACCCCCATTCCCCGTAAACGCTCGACTACAATATCCCCCGCGGCACGCCGTCCGACAGCAGTCGTCACCGTTCCGGCAATGACGTTCTCAGTCCTCAGCTTGTCCGCCAGAGCGGCCTCATTCTCTACCCCATTTTGCAAACACAGGAAAGGCGGGAGCGCCGCGAGATGCGGCGCCAGCCCATCGAGAGCCGCCTGTGTATCGTAGGATTTCAAGGCAAAGATGGCCACATCAAAAGGGCCGTGAGCCAAAGCCTCGCTCACCGAGCCAACGCAGTCGGCATCAGCTTGCTGGGGAGGATTACCAGGCACCTCAATCCGCAGCCCCTGTGCCCGCACCTGGGCCGCCACTTCAGGCCGCTCGATGAACACAGCACGGTGCCCACGCAGTGCCAGGCTGCCACCTACATAGGTGCCAATAGCACCGGCGCCGAAAATCAGAATTTGTAGAGGTGTGGTCATGATATTTCATCTACTCCCATGAATACACTCTGGGTCATATTTCCTCCTCGCCCATACTAGGATTGCCAGGTGGCCTTCTACGATAGCAGCTCGGCGACAATGCGCCTAACATGAATCGCAGTCGTATCCAAAAACGGGATCCCCTGGTCGGTCACATCGCGCAAAATCAGCGGAAGTTCTGTTCCACCGAGGATCACCCCCTCGATCCCCTCCCGCTCCCTCATCTGGCCAACTATCGCCAGCAATCGCGCGCGCGTCTCGGGCAGAATAATGCCGTTGACCAACTCGCTCATGTACTTGTCATGGACATACGCCTGTGCTTCCTGACTGGGTGCCACTAATGCAATCCCCGCCTTGCTGAACACTTCGGAGTAGAACTGCCCTCCCATTGTAAAGCGCGTACCCAACAAACCAACACGCTCCAGCCCCAAAGCCCCGGCAGCCTCACATGTTGCCTCCACGATGCTCAGCAACGGTAAAGATGATTGGCGGCGTATTTCATCGAACACCACATGCGGCGTGTTGGATGCCAGCACCCCGAAGTCCGCTCCCGCTTGGACAAGTCTCTGCACTTCACCCGCCAGATACTGTGTTACCTGGGCCAGCTCATTCGCCCCGATCAGATCTAGCATCCTCTTCATATCGATGCTGTTGATCAGGATAGAGGGATAACTCCCGTCCTGTGTTTGCTCGCGATAG
>JAFGMS010000160.1 GCA_016927375.1 Anaerolineae bacterium | reverse complement strand
TGAATTTCGACTTGAAGCCGTTCGGGAGTTTAACCATGGTACGGTTTTACATCTCAGCTATCAGCGCTCAGCATTCAGCAAAAGGCATAGCGGATCAGTCCAGCCTGGACACAAAGTAGGAGATGAGTGATACAGCAGAATGGCCAACAATAACTGTTTCCAGCACAAGCCGATAAGGGAAACCACTCATCAGCAGCTGAACAGTCATGGTGTTTTATATATTGCCCATTTACCTTTTACTCATCACTCATAGCTCCATTGGGAAACGTCAGGCAGTTGAGCAGTCACGAGTAGAGAGAGTATGAACACTCAAATGAAAACCCAATCGGCACGCAGCCTTACCGCGACACTTGCAATTGCCTTCTTTATCTTGAGTGCTCTAGCACTCTTGGTATCCGGTAGTTTGCAGCTGGTCTCCAGCCTGCAAACCCAACAAGAGACCATTGCCGATAAGCAATTCCTCCTTGCCCAAAGCGCAGCCGAAACGGTAAGTAGTTTTGTCCAGGAGAAGTTCGGTGTGCTGGAAGCAGCGGTCAGCCTGGCCACCCCGGCTGCGGTGTCTCCAGAAGCACAGAAACGGGCACTGAACAGCTTGTTGGGCCTCCAACCGGCCTTCGAGCGTCTGGCTCTACTGGACACTCAGAACCAGGAAGTTGCCCAGGTGACACGTTTTGCACAATCCTCGCAGCAATTCACAGCACAGATCAATGATGCCTTGCTGGTCCAAACTCAACAAGGCGAAAGATACATCAGCTCGGTTTACATCGACGACCGAACCAGTGAGCCGATGGTCGCTATGGCTGTACCGGTGACCGATGCTCTGGGAGACTTTCAAGGCACATTGGTCGCCGAAGTGAACTTGAAGTTCATGTGGATATTGATGGACCAGCTCCGGGTAGGTGAGACAGGATGGGCCTACGTGGTAGATAAAAACGGCGATCTGATTGCCTACCGCGATGCTTCCCGTGTCCTGAAAGGGGAAAACCTAAGCGGGGTCCAGGCGGTCGGCGACTTTATCAAGAGCCCCGCTCCGATTGGCGAAACCGGTACAAGCACCTATCAAGGTCTCACCGACACCGTGGTCGTGGGTACCTACGTTCCCCTGGGCACGCCGCAGTGGGCTGTCGTGACTGAGCTACCGTGGCAAGAAGCTTACGGCGGTGTGATCCAGAGTGCTGTGACATCCATTGGCGTTATCCTGGTCATCGCTATCCTGGCAGGGCTAGGCGGGACCTTCGTGGCGCGCCGGTTGGCCATTCCTCTGGTCAACCTGACCAATACAGCCAGCCGGATTGCCGCCGGTGAGCTGACACTCGCGGCAGAGGTGCAGGGTCCGCAGGAAGTCGCTAACCTGGCCACAGCCTTCAACAGCATGAGCTCCTCCCTCCAGGAGATGATCTCCAAGGAGACCTCCAGCCGCGTGGTGCTCGAGACAACGGTGGATCACTATCTGGGCTTTGTCGAGCAGGTGGCACAAGGTAACCTCGCCCAACGTCTGGATCTGGGTCCTGATACCAGCCCAGAAGCAAAAAACGCGCCCCTATATGTGCTGGGTACCAATCTTAACCATATGGTCAACAGCCTGGCCGAGATGACTGACAGGAATGCCCAGCTGTTGGCTGAAACACAGCGTGCGAGAGAGGCGGCTGAGGAAGCCAACCGTGTCAAATCGCAGTTTCTGGCCAGTATGAGCCACGAGCTGCGAACACCGCTTAATGCCATCTTGAACTTCAGTGAAATGATGTCCCTGGGCATGGTTGGCCCCGTCACAGAGCAGCAGGTCGATGTGCTCAATAAGTCACTCGATAGCGGGCGGCACCTGCTCTCTTTGATCAATGACGTGCTCGACATCACCAAGATCCAGTCGGGTACGTTGACGTTGTTTGTCGAGGATGATCTCGGCCTCCAAACCATACTCGAAAGTGTCTCCCATACAGCTGAAACGCTCCTGAAGGACAAGCCTGTTCGTTTTGTTAAGAACATCGACGGCAACCTGCCGGTCATCGCGGGCGACAAACGCCGCATCCGCCAGGTTCTCCTCAACCTGATCTCTAATGCGGCTAAATTTACAGAGGAAGGGACGATTGCACTGAGCGTCAGGCGGGAGAATGATGAAATCCTATTTGTTGTGAGTGACACCGGACCAGGCATCTCAAAAGACCAACAGGGAATCGTCTTCGAGCCGTTTATCCAGACGTCTACCGGCATCCAACACGCCGGAGGAACCGGTCTCGGCCTGCCGATCTCGAAAAGCTTTGTAGAGGCTCATGGTGGCAGATTGTGGTTGAAAAGCGAGCCCGGTAAGGGCGCGGCCTTCTACTTCACCCTGCCCGTTCATGCAGCTGTGGCTGCATCTGTACGGAATTAAGAAAGGAACAGCTTATATGATGTTCGCAGACAAACACTTTTTATACGTTGAAGATGATCCGCTCAGCCGCGAGGTCATGCAAATGATCATGAACAATGGGATGGGTGTGACAAATTTGAATATATTGGAAGACAGCACAGATTTTATGTCCCGTCTCAAGGCGCTCGAAGTACATCCGAACATCATTCTGCTTGACGTGCATGTCAAACCCTATAATGGCATGGATATGCTCCGGATGCTGCGCGCAGATCCGGAATACAACCATATTCCGGTTGTTGCTCTGACGGCCAGCGTGATGAACGAAGAGGTCGAGCAGCTCAGAACCAGTGGTTTTGATGGCGCGATAGGCAAACCGCTGAGCGTCACTACTTTCCCGGACCTGGTTGGACGCATCATGGCAGGCGAATCGGTCTGGCATGTCACCTAGGCCCACATGCGAGGATAAGACTCAATAGCACATGTGGCATCATCTATATTGCCAAGGAGTGAGGCAGTCTGGAGTATCTGAATTGACTTGCATTGACACTTGGCCGGTAATTGACTGAGAGTATGAGAAAGACAAGTAGGAATAAACAATATGGCACCCATTTTAGAGAATAAACGTATTTTTATCGTTGAGGATGATGTTAGTAATATGGCCATTTTTGCGGTCACGCTTAGCAACTGTGGAGCAAAAGTAATCCAGGATCATTGGAATGCCAGCACACTTTCACTTCTCAAGCGGAACATGCCTGTTGATATCATTGTGCTCGATCTGATGCTGAGACGCGGCATCAGCGGATATGACATCTTTGATTCCATCAGAGCAGATCCGGATCTGGCCAGTATCCCGGTAGTGGCTGTGAGCGCCTCCGATCCTGAGATTGAAATCCCCAGAGCACAAGGCAAAGGTCTGGTTGGCTTCATTGGAAAACCCATCTCTTTGCTTGATTTTCCCAAACAGATTGCTGACTGCCTGAGTGGCGAGCATATCTGGATGGCCTATTAATCGTTACTACTCAGCTACTTGGCGCTCTCTAATGGAGCTATGAGTAATGCGCAAAAGGTAAATAGGTAAAATATGAGACTTGATGACTGTCCATTCGCTGAAATATTTCTGAGTTTTGCGAATTCTTATACGGCAAATTGGGCCGATTTGAAGCCGAAAGTTTCGGAAAGCCTATTGTCATTCCCGCGAAAGCGGGAATCCACGCGCACAGGAATGACAGGATTGGCCCATCATAAGGGAAACCTATCTACTTTCTACGCGCAAGAAATCGAAAATGTCGTTTTATTTTCAGCGAATGGACAGTGATGAGTTTCCAGTCTGAGTTTCCAAGTCACAGATCGAAGCTTGAAAGCTAAAAGCTAAGAGCCAAAAGCTAAGAGCTGAGCAGTTACTGTGAAAATTAGAAAGAAGCTCAAATAAACAGGTATCATTTTCATTACAGCCTCTAAGAGACTTTCTGTAGAACACTTGAGACATTACTAATTAAGGAGTCTTTTGTAATATGTCACACTATCACGCACTGATTATCGACGATCAACCATCAAACATCGATGTGCTGGCTATGCTGTTGGAGCAGGAGAATTTCGGCTACACGGCTGTTACTGCCACGCGCCAGGTAGCGGATGCCCTCAACAGCGCGTCTCAGATCAATGTAGTTTTTCTTGACCT
>JAFGMS010000159.1 GCA_016927375.1 Anaerolineae bacterium | reverse complement strand
TTCGGGGGTCCAATCTAACGCAAATGTGAGCCGTTTTCCGTCTGGCGACCAGGAGAACGCACTAATCTCACCCCCATCTTCGGCAACAGTTGTTGCCGTTTTTGTGCTCAACTCATAGATACGCAACGCAACGTTATTGCATATGTCGGTACCCACAATGAAGGCAACCCACTTCGAGTCAGGTGACCAGAAAAGCTCGCAGATTCGTCTGCTACCTTCCGCCACTGTACTCATCTTCCTGGTCTGTCGATCATACAGCACCAAACCCCTGCCACCCTCCTCAGTTCGGGCGAAAGCGATATATCGGCCATCAGGAGAGAATTGGGGATAGTCGTAATCTATGCCTGGCTCGGTGATCAACTGAAGATAATCAGTGGACAGGTCCACCAAGTAGATGCCCTTTGAGCTTTCCCTTTTACCTGGTACGAGCGTTGGCTCCACAGTCGGCGATGGGCGTGGTGTCCTGGACGGCATTGGTGTCTGAGTTGCAGTTGGTAGAGAGACAGCAGCATTACCTGAACCACAGGCCGAGACAAACAGCACGGTCAGGCCCACAATCAGCAAGCGCATTAGCTGAGGTTTCATAGTACATCTACCTTTCCTCGCCATAGGAGCCCACTATTCCACAGGCTCAAAACAGAGCGCAGGGCGGCCACAGATGATATCGACCAGGTCCCCCATCCCATCGACCAGCGCAACCGGCTTGCCCAGCACACGGGCGATATCGAGCGGCGAACGGTCGTCCAGGGTGATCGTATCGGGGTGATCGAAGGTGATGCGAGGCAGCACCACCACATCGCCCAGGTCGCGCCCGGACAGTTGTGCGATGACATCCTCCCCCATCAGCAGCCCAGAGACGGTGATCGTCTCGCCCAGGCGGGTATTGGTGATGGGCACCACCTCGACATCGACACCGCTTAGCAACGCAAACTCGGCAGCACGGCGAGCCAGCGTGGGAGCAAACAAGGTAGCGGTTGCCAGCGTCAATCGCTTGAGCTGCGGCCGCTCGACCAGCTCCGCCCGCGCGGCCTCCCAATCGTCTAGAAAATTGCGCACCATACCCAGGCCGTTAGCCATGAGATCGAGATCATCGTAAGCGTCCAATGGCGGAATGGGGTGTTCTGTCACCAGGTACCACTCATCGGTAGGGTAGACAAAGTTGACACCCAATCGTCCCCGGAAATCCTCCTGCCAGGTGTGGCAGACATCCAGCACCACTTCGGCCTCTTGGGGGGTGTTGGTCCGCAGCCCATACCTGTGATACCGGGTCAGCCCCACCGGCACGATGCTCACCGACTGTACGCTCGGGTAGAGCTCGGCCAGGTCATGCACCGACTTCTCCAGGTGAGGGCCATCGTTGAGCCCAGGCGTCATGACAATCTGGGTATGAACCTCGATCCCCTCCTCGGCCAGCCAATTCAGCTGCTCAAGGATGTCAGGCGCATCAGGATTACCCAGACACCGGCGGCGCACATCGAGATCGGTGGCGTGGACGGAGACATACAGCGGGCTGAGATGCTGCTCGACGATGCGCCGCTCATCGTGCTCGCTCAGGTTGGTCAGGGTGACATAGTTCCCGAAGAGAAAAGAATGGCGGTAGTCGTCATCCTTGATGTAGAGCGAGCGCCGCATGCGGGGGGCCATCTGCAAGACAAAACAGAACGGGCACAAATTATTGCAGCGCCGGATGTCGACATCGAAGGTGGGGTGGGCAAAGCTCAGGCCGAGCGGCTGGCCCTCCCGGCGCTGGCCGTTAAGGATGATTTCCTGATCATTGCGCTGAAGGGTTAGAACTACCTCGTAATCGGCAGCATAGTACTGCACATCGATCACATCCTCAACCGGCTTGCCGTTGACACGCAGCAGCACATCGCCGGGAAGGACACCCATTCGTGCCGCCAGGCTGCGCGGCTCGACGGCTGTGATCAGGCCACCTCTGATTTCATGTTGCTTGCCGGGCATCTCGCGTTCTCTTAGGTCGGGGCCGGTTTGAGCGCCCTGGGTGGAATACGCTGTTCCACTGACTGCCAGGTGACATCGAAATCCAGGTGCTCGTCAGTTGCTTTTGAGAGGTCGCTGTAGATGCCGCGCCACTTGGCAGGAAGCAGCTCGGCGATGCGATACATGGCCTCATCGGTCATGGCGCGGAATTGCTCGCGCGGCAGCTTTCTGCCCGCGTGTTTGAAGCAAAACGGCTTGCCAAATCGGATATACACGTGGAAACGCTGGAAGCTCTTGAGCCATCCCAGCGGAAATACTTCCGTTCCCCAGATAGCAACCGGAACGACGATAGCATCCGTCTTAAGGGCAATATAGGCGCTGCCCTCCTGCCCCTGCTGCAAACCTTCTTTGTAACGATGGCCCTCGGCATACAGCATCACGATTTGCCCTGCCTGAAGATGTTCCAGGGCTGTTTTGAATGCCGAGAGATCAGCCTCGCCACGACTGACTGGAATTGCCCCCCAGTTCCGGACCAGACAGCGCTGCAAGGGCAGCTCAAAAGCTTCAAGCTTCGCCAGCGGCACAATGTCACGGTCAGGATAGAACGATATCATCACGACCGGATCGATGACATTGATGTGATTGCCCATCATCACCACAGGGCCATTGGCCGGGATGTTCTCCCATCCTATGACGTGGATTTTCATCCAGAAACGGTAAAGGACATTCCAGATGCCAAAGCGCATCACCTGCCGACGCCAGCGATAGAGTTTTTTGCTTACCATACTATCCCCACACACACATGTCTAACACAAGACACACTCTCAGATAACCAATTTCAGTTTACCTCAGAGCCCGCTGGGAGACGACATCACATAGCATACAAATTCTTAGAACCCCAAAGAATGCCCTCTAGAAAAACCGGCCCAACGCAGATTAGTTGACAGTTGTAAACCGGATTTCAATCCAACCGGCACCCTTCCTCATTGAAAGAACCTCATGCCCTGCCCATTTTTCCGAGCTAAGCCAAAATGGCAAGTACTGCCACCTGACATGATTGACCTGCATACAGCAGCATCTGGGGCTTGAATGTTGCGACATTTGTCTGTATAATGAAAGACAAATGTCGGAGGTGACAATATGAGTTCCCTGACTGTCGAAACCCTATTGGGCGGCAAAGAAGTTATCGGCCAGTCCATTCATACCGAAATGGACCTGTACGAGCTGGGAAAGGGCGGCATTCCCAAAAAGGCATTACTGGATCTGGCAGATCAAACCAAGATGTCTCTCAGGACCCTCTCAAGTATTCTGCAAATTTCGGAACGCACACTTCAGCGGAAGAAGGATTCTGACTTGCTCAATGAAAGCGTATCTGAGCATGTTATTCAGATTGCACAGATCTTCTCGCGGGGCAATGAAGTATTCGATTCTGTTGAGGATTTCCAGACATGGATCGATACTGCCAATAAAGCACTCGGAAACAGAAAACCCATGGAACTGCTGTCCTCGCGTTATGGTGCCCAGATGATTCTGGACGAGCTGGGGCGGATTGAGTACGGTGTCTTCTCCTGATGAAGGTATATCGCATTTCCAAGGAGCGATATATCAAGGACCTCTCAGGCGAAGGAGCCCGAATCTACGGGGGAAGGTGGAACAGAAAAGGCACCAGTGTCCTGTACACCGCCGAAAACCGTTCATTGGCAACGGTGGAATACCTGGTACATTTGCCCATAGCATTAGTTCCCGAAGATACATACATAGCCGAGCTGACCATACCGGACCATATTGAGTACGAACAGGTACAGATCAAAGATCTGCCGCCGCAATGGGCGATCTATCCGGCGCCACTGGTTCTCGCCGACATTGGTGAAGACTGGATCAGAAAAAACGAAACGCTATTGCTGAAGGTCCCCTCCTCGGTTGTGAGAGGAGAATGGAACGTTCTGATCAACCCGAAACACAGGTTATTCAACAAAGTTAAACTAACCGACGTTAAGGCTTACAGCTTCGATGAAAGACTGCTCAAGACACACAAAGGCTAGAGAATAGGTCAGGCTTCCACTTGCAGGAACCTGAGAGTCATGTGAGCAACAACGAACAAAGAAACAACATCGGTGGGCAACACTGTTTTTCAAGCATCAATCATCAATCGTCAGTCAAACAATCGTCAATCTACTAGCCCCATCACATGCGCCAGCACAGCTTGTGCATCCATCTCGGTGGTATCCAGCACGATAGCATCCGCTGCCGGAAGCAGCGGCGCGACTGCACGCCCGCTGTCGATCTCATCACGCCTGCGCACCCCGGCCAAAATCTCGTCGTAGCTGTCAGAGCGACCACCACCCCGGCGCTCCAACCAGCGACGCCTGGCCCGTTCCTCGGCCGAAGCGTCCAGGTAAATCTTGAGATCAGCATCCGGCAGCACCACCGTCCCGATATCCCGCCCGGCCATCACCACATTGCCTCGCTCCCCAATCCGCCGCTGCTGCTCCGTGAGCGCCTGCCTTACCCCGGCATATGATGAAGGGATTGACACACCCGCATCGACCTCCGCCTCACGAATCTGCCATGTGACATCCTCCCCATCGAGATAGACAGTGCAGTCGCGCCCATCCTCTACCGTAGGCGCCACCACGTCGATCACAACTGACTCGGCCAGCTCATCGAGCGCCGCCTCGTCAGCCAGGTCGATGCCTCGCCGGAGTGCGGCCAGGGTCACGGCACGGTACATCACACCGGTATCGAGGTACAGGTACCCCAGCCGGTCAGCCAATGCATGAGCCAACGTCGATTTCCCCGAAGCAGCCGGGCCGTCGATGGCGATAGTTAAAGGCTTGCTCATGTTAGTAATTCCTTGGTAACTGCTCAGCTGTTAGGCATCACTTGCGAACAGTTGTGAGTGATGGGTGATTAGACATCAAACCGCTTGGGTGATGAGTTTGAGTTCACAGTTTACAGTTCATAGCTAAAAGCTAACCGCTGATAGCTGAGTAGTTACATGCCTTGTTTGGCACAGCACAGAAAAGCGGAAGAAGCGTTCTCACGACATGTCTCCCTGTCAGCCTTGTCTTTCAATCAGTCAATCCAAACGACCGGAGGTCGTCAATGGCGCGGCCCCCGTCTGGGCCGGCGAACCGTCTGCCTCTTGGATGGCTGCTTCGGAGCATCCGCTTTAGAGCGTGGCCGCGCCTTCACACGCTTGCCCCGCCTGCGCGGCTTAGCCGAGCGCAGCACCTGCAGTGCCTCGATCTCCTTGTCGGTCAGCCTCCTCCACCCTCCGGATGGCAGATCCCCCAACTCAATCGGCCCGATTTTGATGCGCAGCAGACTGACTGCCGGGTGCCCGAGCACGGCCGCCGTGCGGCGAATTTGGCGTTTGCGCCCTTCTCGCAATGTGACCTCAAGCAGTGTACCGTCCCGTGTCTTGCTGAGCTTGACAACTTCGGCCCGGCCGGTCGGCTTGCCGTCCAACGATATCCCGCGCCGCCAGATGTCCAGCGTCTTCTCTGAAGGCGATCCCTCCACAACAACATGATAAGTCTTGGGGTGCTCAAAACTGGGGTGGGTCAGCTTGTGGGCCAAAACACCATCATTAGTGAAAAGCATCAGCCCTTCACTTCCCAAATCGAGGCGCCCCACAGGATAGAGATGCCCCTCCAGCGGTATGATGTCACGGGCCCGATCGCGCTTGCCCGCCACATCTTCATCAGAGATCACGCCCCGCGGCTTATTGAGCGCAATATAGACAAGTTCTTCCGACAGGCGCAGCCGCTCCCCATCCACGCGAATATCATCGACCTCCGGATCGGCCCGCATTCCCAGGCTGGCACGATGCCCATTGAGCGAAACTCGCCCCTGTTCAATGATCTCCTCACAAGCGCGCCGAGAGCCAAGCCCGGCCTGTGCCATTAACTTCTGTAATCGTTCTTGTGCCAACGATGTTAACCCCGCTTTCTTTCTAGTATAGTCGGGCATAAGTTCGTCGCCGGATTAAGGCAATCTTCCCAACTGCATAAAGTGCTTTGCGTTGCACGTCTCGACTGGATACAGATTTCCGCCGCAAAGTACCAGTACAGTTGGGCCTAAATGGGCCCAGAGTTAGAATGCGCTTCTTGCCCAACTGTCTAAGTGTTCCAGTGCAAGCCATAACTAAGGGTATTGGTGACAAGTTAAGCCAATAAACGTTCTGTCAAGACCTGATTAGGAAACAAGATGCCTGTTGACCTCACCCTGCAAGCCGCGCTGCTGTGCGTAGCGATCCTCGTCCCTCTCCAATTTGGAGAGGGACAGCGCCGCTTTCTCAGTCCATCACCCTGGTA
>JAFGMS010000158.1 GCA_016927375.1 Anaerolineae bacterium | reverse complement strand
GTTACGGATGAATATCCGTAACCAGCGTCGATGTAGAGCAACCAGCATCGATGTAGAGCATTTGTCCAATGTGACATTGTCAAGGTATTTACAAACGGAATAGGGTGTGAACTAGTAACCTCATCAGAACACTCATTTTCGCCTATTCACAATATGCGTTTGTCAGTACCTGTCATTGAAATGCGCTACCGCGAAAGGCCAGCCATGAAAACAAACCTAAGGTTTGTGTCCCTGATCTTGCTACCCGTCTTGTTGGGATTAACATCCTGCCTTCCTGCAACCTCTCCTGTGGAAGAAACTGCATCAGCCGAACCAACCAGTGCCCCAACGGAAGAAGCTGCCAGCACACCGGAAACAGAAGAAGCGCCAACACCTGCCGCGCTGACAATTACGGACCAGGCAGGAGAGGCGGTTGAGATCACCCAGCCAGTCCAGCGGGTAATCAGCGCACACGGGCCCACCACCTTTCTGTTCTATGCAGTTGGAGCCGGTGACCGGCTGGTGGCAGCCAGCTACCTCGGCGCGCGCGACCCGTCGGGCGCGGCGGCAATGGAACGGATCGATCCTCATTTTCCAGAAGTCCAGGGGGACGACCTGTTCAGCCAGAATGACTTCAACGTCGAAGAGGCACTTGCCCTCAACCCTGACCTGATTGCCGCAGCGGCACGCTCGCAGTGGATCGAAGTCGTCCAAGAACTGGAGATACCAGTCATCAGTTATGAAGCCGAGACTCCAGACGCACTTCGGGAGGCCATGCTCCTCACCGGGCAGCTCTTTGGTCCGGAAACCACTGCCCAGGCCGAAGCATGGATCGCGTACTACGACTCAGTGTTTGAGACCGTGGTAGAGCAAACCAGCACCATCGCCGATGAGGAGCGTGTCCGAGTGCTGTTTACCGGCACCGAGCCTCTCCGCATTGCCAGCGGCGATATGTACCAGACCGCCATCATTGAAGCATCGGGAGGTATCTCAGTGAGCGCCGAACTGTCTGGCTACTGGACGGACGTCAACCTGGAGCAGATCGCTATCTGGGATCCGGATGCGATCATCGTGCCGCCTTATGGTGGCGCCAGTGTTGAAGCCATCACTGAAAACGCAGAGTGGCAGATCCTTGACGCAGTGCAGGCTGGGCGGGTTTACCGCATGCCCAAGCTGGTTGCACCCTGGGACACACCTGCCCCGGATTCGGTGCTGGGCATTATCTGGATGGCCCAGATCCTGTACCCTGACCTGGTCGAGATGGACTGCGCAACAGAGACTGAGTACTTTTACAATACCTTCTATGACTACGCGATTTCAACGGATGAGATTGAGACACTCTGCGCTGTGCCATGAGGTCCGCATGACCTTCCTCCGGCGGTGTCTGCAGATTCTGCTGCTGGCGCTACCGGTTCTTCTGTTTCTGCTGACCCTGGTGCTAGGCCGCTACCATATCCGTGCCGGGGATGTGGTACGTATTCTTCTGTCGCCGTTGTTTCCGGGGCTGGCTATGGGCATCCCCGAAACCGCGCTGCGTCTGATCCTGCGGGTGCGCCTGCCACGCGCGCTGGCTGCGTTGATGATCGGGGCTAGTTTTGGCGTGACCGGCACAGCCTTCCAAGGGATCTTCAAAAACCCCCTGGTGGACTCAAATATCCTGGGGGTCACCTCCGGAGCAGGATTTGGAGCTGCGCTGGCCCTGCTGCTGATGGCCAGGCCGTGGCAGGTACAGGCTTCAGCTTTTGTCTTTGGCCTGCTGGCTGTGCTGCTGGCGTTTGCCGGCAGCCGGTTATATAGAAGCACACCAATCCTGATCCTGACGCTGATGGGTATTCTGATCGGGTCGCTCTTTGGCTCGCTAACCGCGCTCCTGAAATATATCGCAGATCCTCTCGATACACTGCCCGCCATCACGTTCTGGCTGCTGGGCAGCCTGACGAGTGTCACCTCCAGGAGCCTCCCGCTGCTGGCTATGCTCACGGTTGGTGGCGCAGTCTTTCTGTGGGTGCTCCGCTGGCGGCTGAATGTCCTCTCGCTGGGGGATGATGAGGCCACAGCGCTGGGGATCAATCCGGTCCGGTTGAAGCTGGCAATCATCGTCTGTGCCACCCTGATGACATCCATTGCCGTATCAGTGGCTGGAGTCATTGGCTGGGTGGGATTAGTGATGCCGCACGCTGGGAGGCTCATCGTTGGCCCAGATCATAAGCGGCTGGTGCCCGCCTCGATCAGCCTCGGCGCTTCCTTCCTACTGCTGATAGACACTGTGGCCCGCACCCTACTACCGGGCGAGGTGCCTCTTGGCGTGCTGACCGGCTTGATCGGCGTTCCCATGCTGATCATACTGCTGCGCCGCAGCCGGATGGGATGGTGAGAATGTCCCTGGCCGCAAAGCATGTCTGCTTTGCCTATTTGGCAAACCGGCCGGTACTGCGCGATGTGACGCTCACGGTGAATCCCGGTGAGGTGTTGTACGTGCTGGGCCGCAACGGCAGCGGCAAAACGACCCTCCTGTCGTGCCTGGCCGGGATCCTTCAGCCCGTATCCGGTCAGGTCCTTCTCAACGACAAAGACGTACGACAGTACTCACCGGCTGAGCGGGCGCGGCTGATTGGCCTGATGCCCCAGGTGCATATACCGGCCTTTGCCTACACGGTCCGCGAGATGGTGCTGATGGGGCGTACCCCGCACCTGGGTTTGCTGGGCACACTCTCGCGCAACGACTACGCCATCGCCGATGAAGCGCTGGAGAGCATCGGCCTCAGCGACCTGCATGACCGCCCCTATACGGAGATCAGTGGTGGTGAGCGCCAACTGGTGCTGATTGCACGCGGGCTGGCGCAAAAAGCCAACATCCTGCTCATGGATGAACCCTCTGCACACCTTGACCTGAGCAACCAGCATCGCGTGCTCGAAATTGTCGATCAACTGACGCACCAGGGGCTTTCATTTGTGATCTCATCCCATGCGCCGAATAATGCCCTGATCTACGCCCACCACGTGCTGCTGTTAAGCCACGGCCATGTTCTGGCCTATGGCACACCAGCAGAGACACTGACCGAAGAACGGCTGTCTGCGGCTTATGGGATGCGAGCGGAAGTCATCTATGGGCAAAGCCTTGATAGCCCCATGCCGCGCGCTGTTTTACCACGCCGCCCGTTGACCCTTTCTCCCGAGTCACTGAATAATCCGGGTTCAGAACTGAATCAGATCTTTGAACAAAGTCAACACAGCCCACAGTTGCTGCTGATTACGGGATTGACCGGAGCAGGAAAGACATCCTGGTGCACGCGGATGGCACAGGTTGCAAGAAGTCAGGGTCTGCGGGTGAAAGGGGTGCTGTCACCATCTGTCTTTGAGGGAGAGAGCAAGGTGGCGATTGATTTGTTGAGCCTGGAAACGGATGAAAAGTGCCGGTTGGCCGTCCAGCGCAACGACCGGGGGGCAGAGCTGGCAACGGTGCTCTGGCAGTTTGACCCAGCCGTGATGGCCTGGGGTAACGACATTCTTGGCAATCTGAGAGACAGCGACCTGGTCATTCTCGATGAACTGGGCCCTCTGGAGTTCCTTCGGGGGCAGGGATTGGTAGAAGGCCTAAAGCTGATCGACGAAAAACGCTACCGAGTGGCCTGTGTGGTCATCCGCTCATCTCTGTTGCCTGACGCACTCGAACGCTGGCCGCACGCCCAGGTCGTTAATGGCTATTCGAGGGTTTAGGAATGAGAATTTATTAACTTACCCATTCCTGGCCCGCATTGCAGGCTCTGCCGGGAAAGTTATTTAATCTCCATTCCTTAAGGGTGAGAAACCCAATTGTACCTGGACGCAGTGGATAATCAGCATCAACGCGCCAGTCTCCTATCCTGGCAGGATCTTTCGCTTGGCCGCAGCAGGCTGCCAGCCTGATTTTCTCTCAACCACGCTATCCTCGCATGTTACCGTATAGTCCAGCACCTGATAGATGAGGCAGACTTGTTCCAGACCCAACTTGCGGCACAAATTTTCCACATCCGACCAAATCCAAGGGACCCCATTGCCGCAAAAGACTATATGGCTGACTGCTGACAAATCAAGGGCGGATGGGATTTATACTGGCAAAAAACATCGCGTCTTACCTTTGGCTATTCCAGCTACTTCGTGACCATCCCAACACTTTGGCGCGCTAACGATATTTTCGTTTGAGCTTATTTGTTGTTGACTGCTGAGTGGTTATCTCTGTAGTTTACTGCAAATCCTCGCCATATGTTAAGATATTCAGCGTGACTACACTAAAGGCAAACGCTCAAGTCGGTTAGCCGGGAATATTCCCAGCATTCCTCACATAGTATCCGGTACCCTAAGGGTGCCTTGCTTCGTTTTCCGGAATCCACAACCAGTTAAGAACAGTGCTGGTACAGGACTGCATCAACACAGGAGACCCAAACAATGCTTAACGCAGAAGACCGCGGAAACAGGTTCCGTTTGCCTTTATCCGGTACCCTGGTGCTCAAATCGGCAGCGACGGAAGAAGACATCCGTCGCGTTGATGACTTCAATACGGACATTCACGGCGAAGTCATCCGCCATATGACCTACAACATATTCGCCCATCATCCCTGTACAGATCCCGATGGTTTACTTTATGTCGAAGATGAAGCTGCCGGGCAAATTGTCTCATCGTTGTGCCAGATTCCCTGGCAGTGGTATTATGAAGATGTTGTACTCAAAGCTGGCGAGATGGGGATTGTCGGTACCCTACCGGAGTATCGGCATCGTGGGCTGATCAGGGCGTTGGATAAGCAGTTCAAAGCCTTGCTGAAAGAAGACGGCTGCCATCTCAGCCACATCCAGGGGATACCCTACTACTATCGCCAGTTCGGCTATGAATACGCTGTTCCACTGGAGGGCGGTTGGCTCGCTGAGATCTACCAGTTGCCGGAAGATGAAACAGAGGGATACACATTCCGTCAAGCCGCAGAAGACGACATTGCCACTTTGATGTCATTCTATAATGAGGCATCGAAGCAGCTTGATATCAGCGCTCTCCGTGATGCGGACATCTGGCATTACTTGCTTGAATTCAGCATCGAATCAGAGACAGCTCGCGAGTTCTGGCTGGTACTTGATCAGCAAAAGGAGCCTGTAGGCTACTTTGGGATTGCTCTGCAAGGCTTTGGCACCGGCCTGATTGTCAGTGAGACCTCCCGTCTGGATTACCAGGCGGGTCCGGCGGTTTTGCCCCAGCTGCGCAAGATGGCAGTGGAGCGCAAGAAGGATAATATCCGTTTCAAGCTTCATGAAGATAACGACCTGGTCAAGATTGCTCAAGCACATGGCGCACGTAACAGCGGGACATATGCCTGGCAGATTCACTTACCAGACCCGGCCGGTCTTATTAGCCATATCGCTCCAGTGCTGGAGCGTCGCATTGCCGTCAGCCCTTTTGCCGGTATGACCGATGTGGTCACTATCAATACCTATCGCGAGGCTTACAATCTAGATTTCAAAGACGGCAAACTGACCGAAGTCAGGACGATACATGTCGACTGGGCTGATATCAACATCCCGCCGAACCTGCTGCCTGTGTTGATGTTGGGGTATCGGACCTTCGAAAAGCTGAAGGAGACTTATCTTGATCTAGACGCCCAGGGCAAAGGTCGCCCATTGATCGATATATTGTTTCCACCACTGAAGTCCTATATCCACACAATGTATTGATGGTTGAAGCGCCGGCAACAAGGAAACCCGCCGGCGCTTTCATCTAGCTCTCTGAAAAGCGTGTGCCGGGTAGGTATCGATGGTAGTCTTCTCCTGTCTGGTATGCATCGACGGAAGTTTGTGTTTTTTTGCGTTTCAATTCCAGGTTCGCAGCATTATTGCAACCGGTTGGGGTGGGCTGGCTGTCGGAGACTTACCGGAGACTATCTTTAAGATTGACAAAACTCCGCACAGCTGGCTCTTTCGCCACGTATCGGCTGTCGTACATCATGGTGGGGCAGGGACGACAGCCGCCGGGCTGCGTGCAGGTCGTCCCACGATTGTATGCTCCTTCCTCATCGATCAGCCCTATTGGGGAGAGCGAGTATATGCTCTTGGTGCTGGTACCAAACCCATTCCACAGAAGCAGTTAACAGCCGAGAAACTGGCCGATGCAATCTGTGAAGTGACCACAAGTCAGACTGTTCGGCAGAATGCAGAAACTTTGGGCAGGAAGCTCTGCGCGGAAGATGGTATAGCTAATGCCATTGCCATTATCAGCCCCCTGAAAGGAAATAAGCATGGGAAATGTGTTAGTGCTGTATGATAGCAAGTCCGGCAACACAGCCAAGATGGCTGATTATGTCGCTCAGGGCGCGAAAGACATCGAAGGCACCCAGGTGCGACTTCGTTCGGCGGAGGAAGCATCTGCCGATGACATCTTCTGGTGTGATGGGCTGGCTGTGGGCAGCCCGACTTATGTCGGTGTTGTATCGTGGCGCATGAAACGCTTCTGGGATGAGATCGTGCCGGAAACGTGGGGCAAGGTCGATGGCAAGATTGCGTGCACTTTTTCATCATCAGGAGGGTGGGGTGGCGGCGCAGAGATGACCTGCCTCTCATTGCATATCATGCTGATGAATTTTGGCTTTCTCGTCTTTGGTATCCCGGACTATGTTGGCGAGGCTTTTACATTGCATTATGGAGCTGTCGTGGCCCGTGAGCCAAAACGCGAGGAAGAAATCGCTGCCTGCCAACGGTTGGGAAAGCGGCTGGCACAGTGGGTGGCAGTATACGTTGATGGGCGCAAGGAGCATCTTCCAGGCCCCATCGATAAACGTTAACTCTCCAGGATGAACATTACTTTCTTTCTTAGGAACTGTGAAAAAACAACTTGACATTTTCTTTACCGAGAAGGTCATGGCTTAATCGTGTAGTTCCATTTTGGGAGTGTTTCGT
>JAFGMS010000157.1 GCA_016927375.1 Anaerolineae bacterium | reverse complement strand
GGGCTGATGTCGAACCATATGCGCCCTTCGGGGGGCGTGAATTTTAGAGCGTTGTCCACCAGGTTGGTCAGGACCCGGTCAATCCGCAGCCGATCGGCTTTGACAAAAGGCACAGGGGCGGCAGGCTGCTCCATGGTCAGCGCGATGCTCTTTTGCTGCGCGGTGGGCTGGTTGCGCGATATGACCTCCTCGATCAGAGCGACCACATCTACAGGGGAAAGGTCCAGCGTATACGAACCGCTGTTGAGCCGCTCGGTATCGAGCAGTGATTGGACCAGAGTTAGCATGCGATCTGCGCTCCTCTTAGCGCTGCCAATATTCTCGGCTATTTCGCTGCTCGGATCGTATGTAGGGTCGCCTTCGATCATGGAGAGGGCAAACATGATCAGGCTCAGCGGGTTTTGCAGGTCATGGACGATGAAATGTGTAGTTGCCTGCCGCATCTCGATCAGTGAGGAGAGTGCTCGCTCTGTGGCTGCGGCAGCCAGGCGGCTCTGATCTGCGGCCAGAATGTGCCTGACCATCTCATTGGTTATCAGGTGGCGGAAGGCCCAGTCTTCATCGAAGAGACGCCAGAAATCTTCGCGCGGGATTGCCAGCAGCTCAAGGGGCTCAGCTGCCATCGCTGAGGCTGTCCGCCGCTCATTGGTCCACATGCCGACCTCACCCAGCATCTCTCCCGGCCCGACGTAGCCCAGCACGAGTTGATCATCGGTATGGGTGTTCTTGGTGATCGCCACGCGGCCGGAGCTGATCACGTAGACGTGATCGGCGGGATCGCCTTCCTCAAAGATGTATTCACCAGTCTGGTAACTTTTGCTGTTGCCGTAACGGGCCCAACCAGCTTGCGGGGTCATAAGGAGCCTCTGCATGATGTTCTGTAGTTTCGCCTTTTTTGGATGTGCCCATAGATTCACCGCAGAGAGCGCCGAGCTCGCAGAGTTTTTTTCTCGATTTCCTCCGCGATCTTTGCGCTCTCTGTTGTGAGAAATAGCCTGATCGCGAAAAAAGGTGAAAGTCCAGTGATGTTGTGATAAGTTCAGCTTCATTGTAGCAGAGGTTTTGTTTTGGTGCTGGCCGGTATAGCTGATGGCGTATGGCTAATAGTTGTTGGTTTATGGGTATCAATCTGAGTTTTGCATCCTGGTATTGGTAGCTCAGAAGCATCGGCCGCTGCTACCGACTTGTTCATGACGGATGGACTATATGGTGAGGATATAGGGAGGATATAGGAAGGATATAAGGAAGATACAAGGAGGATGTGAGGAGGATGGGAGGCTGCCATGCTATGGACAGGACCTGATGCGGCTTCGAACCTATCTCTCGCTGCTGCGAGTTGCCGGTCAGCTTATCCTTGAAAAGGAGGGCTATCTGTTACTTTTGGCGGAGGGGAAACATGGTTTGCTGCTCGATTATGTCTTCCGCTGCATACCAGTAGGGGCGTACCTGCCCAATCAAGTACAGGGAGCCGGTTACGATGACCAGGTCATCAGGCCCGGCGGTGTCCAGGGCTTGCTTTAGTGCATCCAGAGGGTCTTTTACTTCGAGCACCGTTGGTGCTCCGGCCTCGCGCGCCATTTGTCCCAGTTGTTCGGCCGGGATGGCCGGCTTACCCTTGACGCTGGGCTCGGTGGCGACGATGGAATCGGCCAGCTCTGCCAGACGGCGGAGAATCGGCATGGCGTTTTTGGTTTCCAGCATCCCCAACACCAGGATGGACCGTTTATAATGGAACACTTCTGATAGAGCGGTGATCAGGGCACTCATTTTCTCCTCGTTGTGTGCGCCATCTAATACCACCATTGGTTGGTGCTGGGTGACCTCCAGCCGTCCGGCGAAACGCACCCGTGCCAGTCCTTCCCGGACAGCCTGTTCCTGGAGCATAATGCCGCGTTCATCAGCGTAGAGCTCCAGGGCGGCCAGGGCCAGTGCTGCATTGGCAAATTGATGCGCGCCTAATAGACCGATCTCGAGGTCATTCAAGGATAGCCTTAATCCCTGGTAAGAAAACTGCCCGCCGTGTTGGGAGACATCGATGGTCTGATAGTGGATTTCTCTTCCTAAACGGAGCAGGCTTGCATTCTGCCGGGCGGCTTCGGCCTCGACCACTTGCAGCGCCTCGGGAGGAATTTCTCCAACTATTGCAGGTATACCGGGTTTAATGATGCCCGATTTGTGGAAGGCGATTGCTTCAAGTGTCTCGCCCAGCACGCGTGTGTGATCGTAATGTATGGTGCTGATAACACTTACATTAGGGGTGATGATGTTGGTGCTGTCGTAGCGGCCGCCCATGCCCACTTCGATCAATCCTATCCGGCAGCGCTGCCGGGCGAAGTGGGTCATGGCCAGGCCCAGCCATGCCTCGGCGTAGTGAGGGGCCCCCAGCCTTTCCTCTTTGATGCGCACCTGCTCTACCGCATCCATTACTGTGTCTGTGAGGTCGATGGCCTGCCGTGGCTGCATGAGCCGGCCATTGATGCGGACTTTCTCCAGCGGGGTTTGCAGATAAGGAGAGGTGTGTGTGCCGACTTGCAATCCCATTGCAAGCAGTATCGACTCGCAGATCATGGCAATCGAGCCCTTGCCTGATGTGCCGCTGATATGGATCTTGTCGAATGTGCTTTGGGGGTCACCCAGGTGGGTCATCAAGAGGCGGGTGCGCTCTAGTCGACGGTGAAATTCGACTTCGCGCTCATTTGAATCAGTCAGCCATTCAGCTTCGTGGGTGATGAGCTGCTCGATGTGTTTGAGTGCCTGGTTGAGCGATTTGACGTCCAAAGAGCATCCTTGGTGTTGGGTGGGGTAGAGATCGGTATTCGGCAATCAGGAGACAATATGTATAGCCACGCCCAATATCGCTGGGCGCGTCCTCTGAATATCACAGAATTTTACCGCAACTTGTGTGGAGGAAAAGGGTAGGGGGGATGCAGATGTAATGCAAAACATGTCAGGCGGCAGTAGGTCCTGGCATCAGAGGCCAGTCGTCGCGATCAGAGAAAGGAGAGGCGTGATTGTAGCGTGCGAATTTCCGCATTGGCGGGAATGACAGCGTTGGCGCAGGTGGTGAATCGTCACAACGATTCGGTTTTGATTACCAATCACTCAAAGACTTGCCTGGTTTCGAGAGAGCATCACCAGGTGCAGACGTAGCGCCGGAGGATATTGTCCACCGATTCGCCATACCCTTCACCAAACAGGTTGAGGTGACAGAGCAAATAATAAAGCTGGTAGAGCTGCTGGCGCTCTTCATAGCCGGAATGGAAGGCAAATACCTCGCTATAGGCATCGTAGAAGGTCTGCGGAAAACCGCCAAACAGAGTCGTCATGGCCAGATCGGCTTCACGGCAGCCGATATATACTGCGGGGTCGAAGATTACCGGTTCGCCGCTGGTAGTGGCCATCCAGTTACCACCCCATAAATCACCATGCAGCAGCGATGGTTGGCAGGCATCTTCATCGATCCACTCGTCCAGTGTCTCGATCAGGCGATCAAGTAAATGCGCACGTTGAGCAGGGAGACGCCCCTGCTGCATAGCCAGATCTCGTTGGACTCCGAGCCGCTGCGTCCGATAGAAATCAAGCCAGGAGGTGCTGAGCCGGTTGGGTTGAGGCAGTCTGCCGATGAAATTATCATGATCCAAACCATAGTCTTCTTGTTTGATAAGGTGCTGGCGGGCAAGGTTGCGGCCCAATTCCTCGGCACATTCCTCGCTTTTCCCTGTGCGCTCGATCCATTCGAGTATCAGAAAGCAAGTTACCGAATCAGGGATACAGCCCCAACCAATAACTTCGGGAACGCGCACACAGCCTGCTTCAGCCAGGAGGGTCAGGCCGCGCGCCTCACCCTCGAAAAAGCCTTTGGGTGGTGAGTTATGCCATTTGACGAAATAGGCTTGTTTCTGGGTAAGGATGTGGGCAGCGAGGTTGATATCTCCGCCGCCAATAGGCACGGTTCTGACCAAAGGGCTGTTGTCGCCATTCTCTTGCAGTGTTGTGCGGATGGCTTCAGTCAAAGGGCGTGGCAGACTCATATCCCCTCCTTCTTGCGGATGTGCGCCAGCAAACCGTCGCAGCCGGCATTGACCAGTTGGTAGACTTCCTCAAATCGGTTGTTGTAATAAGGGTCGGGGACTTCATGGATGCCCAGCTCAGGCGCATAGTCCAACAAGAGACCAACCTCTGCCCGGGTTGGGCCGGAGCGGAGGATGTCCTTGATATTTTGTTTGTCCATGGCGATCAGGTAGTTAGCTTCTGAGAGATCTACCTGGGATAATCTGCGGGCAGTATGCTCGTAGGGAATGCTATGCTGCTGCAAGATGCGCTGTGTGCCAGGATGCGCTTCTTCGCCCACATGCCAGCTGCCGGTACCGCACGAATCAACCTCGATCTGTCTCTCCAGTCCTGACTGTTTGATTTTGTGCTTGAAGACTGCTTCAGCCATTGGTGATCGGCAGATGTTACCCAGACATACAAATGTGACTTTGATTGGCATTATTCCCTCGGTGTGTTTGGTTTGGATTATCCAATCATATAATTGGAGTAACTGCTCAGTTCTCAGCTCTCAGCTGTTAGCTTTTAGCTGTTAGCTTTTGACTGTGAACTGTAAACTAAAGCCCAGCACCCAAGCGATTTGATGTTTAATCGCCCAGCACCCAAGCGATTTACGGCATAGAGAACCCGCGTTGCACCCCCTCTGCCGCCGGGCGGAGAGGGGGACGTCGCCGACGTGGCTATCAGCCACCGTTGCAGGGGGTGAGGTTCAGCGCTGCTCAACGATCAACCACGCTATCCTCGCGTGTTACCTAAGCGTCAACAAAGAGAAGAAAAGGCCCCAATCGGTGAAGGAAACTCGAACTATAGATTTCACAGATTGCACGCATAACAATAAAGATCGAAAAGTCTATGCTGCCTATTCGCTGAAAATAGAATGACTTTTTCGATCTCTTGTGTGTGGAAAGTAGACAAGGGTTTCCCTATAATGGGCCAGTTCTTTCATTCCTGTGCTTATGGATTCCCGCTTTCGCGGGAATGACAATAGGCTCTCTTGAACTTTTGGCTTCAAATCGGTCCAGGTTGCCACATAGGAATTCGCAAAACTCAGAAAAACTTCAGCGAATGGACAGTAATGGCGTAGGACCATGCAAGGCTTAAGTTAACACTTATGGGTCTACGCGGAATAGCGGGGAAAAGCGTTCATGGGAAGACCCTAAAGGTTTCTTTTGGGAAGTATCGTGTTCCAATGAGGACACACTTTCGACCGAAATGACCGCTCTTCAATGTCGAAAAAACCTTTGGATTTTGAGGCTAACCCCACTTTCTCGCGTTGATCCACACTTTTATCGCCAGGAGACTGGATGTCGGTTGACTGCCATAACATACGTTGTATGAGCCCATACCCTATTGATGATACCACGTTTGTAGATAACATGAGTTTTTGTCTTGAGAAGACTACCCATGGACGCACTCCCGTTTTGTGGCATCCCGATAAGGAAGCACCAGACTTCACCGGTTTAGTGAGCTGTCAGGCTGTTCAGCTTACTTATCCAAGTAGCAATCGGTTAACCATTGCATTTTGACAAACCTGTGAGGTCTTTTGTCATATTTTGGGAATGTACTCTATCGATCATCAACCGTGAGCGGCTGATCGAAACCTTAAAACTTTCCAGCTCCCCGAAGTTTTTAAGGTTTCTATGTATGGCCTTGGTTGCGACGGCACTAGCCACGTGCTATTATGTGGAAAGCTACCTCCTCGCCCATATGTGCTAAGTGTTTTTGCGGTATAGCGATGGTTGGGTACAACTGCAATACACTATGTCATACAACGGGGCAAAACAAATTCTAGCAATCTAGGAAGTAAGATGCGTTGCACTTGTTGCGGTACGGGAGTCACTCGTGTCGTTGATACGACGACTCATTCTGCCAGGGGAGAGGTCCGCCGCCGACGGCAATGCCAAAACTGTGGATATCGCTTTACTACCATTGAGCGAATACGGGTAGAGCTGCCGTTAGTTGTCAAGGATGGGACCCCTGCCCGGCGTGAGCCATTTGATCGAGACAAACTCAAACAAGGGATTGAGCTGGCCTGTGCCAAGCGTCCGATTTCGCAAGCAGCAATTGATCGGTTGGTTGGGGGGATCGAGGCATATCTTGAGGAGGATAGTTCTGCTGAGGTATCCAGCCAGATTATTGGTCAGAGGGTGATTGATGGTTTGCGCGATCTGGACGAGGTTGCTTGCCTTCGGTATGCCATGGTCTTTTTGAACCTCGAAGATCTGGTATCGGTACGGTGTGAGATTGATCGTCTGTTGGCTTGACCGGGGTTCAGGTGAATATAGCTGAGCGTTATCAAAAACAACACGACGCGAGGTTCTGCCTCGCAAAGCACCTGAGGATGAGAATATGGTTGCCAAAATTGGGAAAGATGTCAAAACAACTGCCAACGGGCGTGGTGTTATGCCGCCAGCCCAGACAATTGAGCTGAGCGATAATGCCCGGACGGTTTTGTCCAAACGATACTTGCGGCGGGGAACAGACGGCCAGCCTACTGAGACCATCGAGGAGATGTTCTGGCGTGTCGCCTGGAATGTAGCCGAGCCGGAGGATGAGCACGGACAGGATCGACAAGTTGTTGCCGAGCAATATTATGATTTATTGACTTCCAAGAAATTCTTTCCCAATTCACCAACCTTTACGGGCGCCGGAACGCCTCTCGGCCAGCTCGCGGCCTGTTTTGTGCTTCCTATCGATGATGACATGGGGCGCAATGAGGCCGGCATTTTCCAGACTCTGCGTAACGCTGCGCTGATCCAGCAGACGGGTGGCGGCAACGGTTTTGCCTTCAGCCGGCTGCGTCCGAAGGGTGCTATTGTCAAGAGCAGCGGGGGTGTTGCTACCGGCCCGATAGGCTTCTTGCGCGTGTACGACCAGGCCTTTGGGGAGGTGTCGCAAGGCGGCTCAAGGCGTGGCGCTAACATGGGCGTGCTGCGTGTCGACCACCCGGATATCCGTGATTTTATCACTTGCAAGACTGGTGAGAACCAGATTACCAATTTCAACATCTCTGTTGGTATGACCGATGCTTTCATGCAGGCTGTTCGTGATGACGAGGAATTCGAGCTGGTCAACCCACAGGATGGCCAGACGTGGGAGACCGTCCGGGCGCGGGAGATTTTCGATATGATTGTCAGGCAGGCTCATCATAATGGTGAGCCCGGCCTGTTGTTCCTCGATACGGCTAACCGAGACAACCCGGTGCCGAATTTGTACACCCTGGAATCGACCAATCCCTGCGGCGAGCAGTTCTTGGGTCCTTTTGAAAACTGCTGTCTTGGCTCGATCAACCTGGCCCGGCATGTTACATCTGAAGGTAAGGTGGATTGGGAATCTCTGCGTGAGAGCGTTGAGCTGTCGACCCGTTTCCTGGATGATGTGGTCGATGCCAATGCTTATGTTCCGGCTGTGCCCGAGTTGGAGTCGGCTGCCAAACGCGTGAGGCGCATCGGCTTGGGCATCATGGGGCTGGCTGATTTGATGTATCACCTTGGGGTCCGGTATGGCAGCCCGGAAGGGCAGGAATTTGCCAGCCAGGTAATGGAGTTTGTTCATTACCACGTCATGAAAACCAGCATCGAGCTTGCCGAGCAGCGTGGCCCGTTTCCGGGAATACAAGGCAGTATTTTCGATCCGAAAGATATCAAGTGGCAGCCGCCGCAGTCTCTCGTATCTTACAGTCACGATTGGGGCCGTCCGGAGCCGGATTGGGAGGCCCTTGTCAAGGGGCTCAAGAAGAATGGTATTCGCAATGGCGCGCAAACTACTATTGCGCCAACCGGCACTATCTCGACGGTTGCGGGCTGTGAGGGTTATGGATGCGAACCCGTTTTTGCGCTGGCTTACGTGCGACACTTTAACGATAATGGCAAGGATGTCCAACTGCAGTACACCAGCCCTTTGTTCGAGAAGGCACTCATTGAAGCCGGCTTGAGCGAAGAGCAGCGCCAGCACATCATCGAGCAGGTCAATCTCAGTGGTTCGTGTCAGGAAGCAACTGGGCTGCCCGACTCTGTTCGCCGGGTCTTTGTGGTTGCCTCGGATATTACTGCTGAAGAACATGTCCGCATGCAGGCTGCTATGCAGCGTTTTGTCTCTAATGCTATTTCCAAAACCTGCAATTTTCCTCCTACTGCCACCGAAAAAGATGTGGCAAAGGCGTATATGCTGGCCTGGGAACTCGGCTGTAAAGGGCTGACAGTCTATGTGGCGGGCTCGCGCGAGAAAGTCGTCTTGGAAACACAGGCAACAGCACAGTCTAAGCAGGAGAAGTTAAAGACGATCGATTTGCAGGCCGCTGAGTCTGCACCTACCTCTACCGCCGAGGTTCCCACTCCTGAGCCTTTGCCCTTATTCAAGGACGAGGTCAAAAGACCTCGTGCCCGGGTGCTGAAAGGCTATACATATCGGGTCGAGACTCCTTCAGGTACGACATTTGTCACCGTCAATGAAAATGGTGGCGACCAGCCCTTCGAGCTGTTCATGCACACATCTAAGGCCGGCAGTGATACAGCTGCTGTCAGCGAGGCCATGGGGCGTCTTATCAGCTACATCTTGCGGATGAATTCGCCTATTGAGCCTCGGAAGCGTCTGCGCGAAGTGGTGCGCCAATTGGACGGCATTGGGGGAGGGCGATCACTGGGGCTGGGACCGAACCGTGTTCGCTCCTTGCCGGACGGTATTTCTCAGGTGTTGGATGAGTATCTCAGGGGAGATATTCCTGACGACACCGGACACCACCCTGCTGTGACCGCTGATTCTGCCAGTGCTGTCATGGTTGGCAATGCCACCGATGCCGCGGAGGCGACCGGCCCCGCGCCAGGCCAAATGCCGCTTCTGCCAGTCAATTTCAAGGGTGATTTGTGTCCCGAGTGTGGTCAGGCGGCGGTGGTCAATGAGGAAGGCTGCCGCAAGTGTTACGCTTGTGGGTATAGTGAGTGTTAGATCGAACTGATGGCGGCATACGTATCATCTCGATATTGTATGCCGCCATCGATTGGCTGTTATCATTGCCAGAGTCATTGCTGCTCCGCCTGTGTTGGAAGCCAGATCCACAAGCGAGTTAGTGAGGCGTATTTGCCAGCGTACTATGCTTTGGACAGCTTCCTGTCCCAGGCCAATCAACAGGATGGCTGTCAGTAGGTTCACCAGGAACCGGCGGCGTTTCTTTTTCCAGTCTCCTCCATATGGCCAAGCCAATAACCAGACCAGTACGCTATAAGCTGCCGCATGCAGGATCACATGCTTGAGTTCAAACCAGAGCCAGGCTTGTTTGATCTGTTCCGGGGTAGCGTTTTGTGCTGTAGCAGGGATGAATGCCTGGCCTGCAGTAAGTGCCGTTCCCATATAGAGAGCCAGTGTCCAGGCTATCGCTGGTAGATATCTGTGCATGGTTATATCCTTCCTTGAGAATAGTGCTGAGTTCTGCGTGCCAGGCAAATGCTATCGAGTGGCCTGACCTAGTATTTCGGGGCGTAAGTAAACCCATAGTTATGGCTTGTCCCGAAATACTTAAGCCGTTGGGCAAGATGTGTCTCTTAACCCTGGGTCTATTTATGCCCAACTGCACTAGAAATAGCAATGAGCAATGAACGATAGGCATTGAGCTGCGCGCTCCATTGTGCCATGCTGCTATGCAAAAGACATCAACGCGATATCGACGGTTTCTCGATTGCTTCCCGATGTTTCCCCGACGACAACTACCATTGCTTTTCGGAGTTTCCGCATTATACTTGCCTGGGTTGGATGGCACGGGGGAGGCAAATGCCCGATCACTTTCAAGAAATCTACGCCCACCATGCCGGTCAATATGATCGGTTGGTCTCGTGTGAGGATCATCAGGGCAACATTCTGCGCGCTCTGATGGCGATCGGGCCGTTGGATGGGCTAGAGGTGATCGAGATGGGGGCCGGTATAGCCTGCCTGACGCGTCTGCTTGCCTCCCTGGTCCGATCTATCCGGGCTTATGATGTTTCCCGGCATATGCTTGGTACTGGTCACTTGGTAGGGTGGATCCCCAGTCATGGCGGGGGGAGATCGGTGCGGCTCTGGCGGAGATGAAGCGAGGCTTGCGGTCTGGCGGCACGGCGATTATCATCGAGATATTAGGAACCGGTGTAGAGATACCAGAATCGCCCTCGTCGGATTTGGCGGCTTTCTATTCCTGGTTAGCGGACAGGCATGGGTTTGCTTCGACATGGATACGCACCATTACCGGTTTGAGTCTCTGGGTGAAGCTGAGGAGCTGCCCCGTTTTTTCTTCGGCGAGGCTCTAGCGGATCGTGTGGTACAGGAAGAGCTGCTTGTTGTGCCGGAGTGCACGGGAGTCTGGTGGCTGACGCTGTGAAGCTGGGTCATCGACTTAGTAGAAGAGGATGGATGGTTAGGTATGGGGAGAAAAATTGCACTCTCTGTTCTTTTTTTAGGTTTGCTGGTAGTACTAGCCAGCTGTGTTGAGATGGATGTGCCGCTGGAGCAGCTTTTTCCGCCCAATACGGGTGAATTCCTGCGCACCAGCGGCCCTGTGTTCGAGCCCGGTAACAGTTTGCAGGTCGCAACCTATCAAACGGCAGATGATTATGTCTTGCTTCGTCTCAGGCAGGTGGGGCGGGAGAACATCGAGCATGCTCTCAGTGTATTGCCGCAAAATGCTACTATTATCGGTCAGGATCCGGCCCTGGGTCAGCGAGATGGCACACTTTTCAATTATGGTAGTGAGTACCATGCTGCCTGGGGTAATGGCGATTGGGTATTCATTTTGTCTGCTTCCAGTGAGACAGCCCGGGTTAGCTTTCTGGCGGCCTATGGCTTCTGAGTTGGTAGTTGTCTCTGAGATTTTTCCAGGGGGTAATGGATGCTTATGAGCGGTTTTCTTCTAATCGTACTGTGTGTGGCTGGGGCAGGGCTGGCTCTTGTAGTTGGGGGGACGATTCTAGCAATCTATTTCATCAACAGAGATGAGCCGCGAGATAACTAAGTAACGGTTGGGCAGTGGGTAGATATTTGATCGGTCCGCTACCATGTACTGCTGTCAAATACCAGCCAGATAACAGTAAATCCCTCCTCATGGTCATAGGTGGTAAATTCCTCACAGCGGCCTTGTGTATATTCATCGACCACCTTGCGCCAGAAAGCCAGAGCCGGCTTATTTGGGTCTATCACTGCCAATTCCCAATATCCTCGGTATGTATCAAAGGTCTGAAAAGCCAGTGCTCGGCCAACTCCCTGTCTCCGGTAGGGGCGCAGCACGAAAAATTCTGCCAGGTAGTAGCCTGCTTGGTTGCGCTGTTCGGGTTTGTCATTGATCAGCACAAAGCCACCGAGCTTGCCATTTACGCGGGCCAAGTAAGCCCGACGTCCCTTTTGTGTCAGATAATTCCTGACATTCATGTAAGGGTATTCACCCTGTTCGTTGATATCCCCAGATAGAAAATCGGTGAAATCGTATTGATAGAGCTGTGCCAGTCTGTGGAGCACATTGTAGTCACTGCGTGTAGCTGGAACCAACCGGACTCTAGGCATTTGTGTAGCTTTCGTGGCGTTGGGGGTAGAAAGAGCCTGGGTGCTTGTCATAAAATCCTCTAGTGCATAAACGAAACAGATGATGTGAATGGGTCACGCAGAGATAAGCATGCTTTGGGTCTAGTATTCAGACTATGAGGCTCTCTGCTGCACTAGTATTTCGGGGCCTAAAGTTATGGCTTGCCCCGAAATACTTAAACAGTTGGCAAGAAGCGCATCTTAACTCTGGGGCTATTTAAGCCCAACTGTACTAGGCAATTTGCAATTTGTTGGGTACAGACGCGCCTGTATTGTAGCGCATTTATGATGGTTTATCCTTTGTTCGGTGCTCTGTTTCGCCATATTTGAGGACAGTCTCTCCACTTGTACCCGATCCTGCTCCGTGTTAGACTGGGAGTTGTTGTTGATATTCAACTCTAACGCCCTGGAGAGCGATCTGATGGCTTTTGGCAAGCTCACGATTCTCGGCGAAGGCAGCGCATTTGGCGAGGTCGAACTGACTAAGCCTACGACGTCGATAGGGCGTCAACCTGGCAATGACATCGTGCTCAACACGTCGGCTGTGTCACGCTATCATGCCCAGTTTGATGTGGCCGAGGGTAATGTCTTTCTCGTTGATTTAGGTACCGTCAATGGTACGTTTGTCAATGATCGACAAATCGAGCCGAACAGCCGTCACCCTCTGACGGATGGTGATGTCATTATGATGGGCGATGTGCAGCTGATCTTTCACATACCCACAACCCATTTCAGGTCAATCGATATCGAGGCCAGCCTGGCTCCCAGCATGACCGTGTTTGAAGATCCTCGTGTGCCGATGAGCCTTGTTGTTGACGATCCACAGCAGCCCGTTGCACCAGGTTCTCATGCACAGTTGGTCATGGTTATCCAAAACCGAGGCAAGGATGACTATGTTTTTACCGTCGAGACAGGCGGTATGGATTCTGAGTGGGTCAAGAGCAATCGACGAGAGGTGCATCTTGAGCCCAATGAGCAAACAGAAGTCATGTTCTCGATCCGTCCCCCACGCAACATCACAACGCGTCCCGGCCTGTATCCATTGACTATAAGAGTAACCATCAAGAGCGACCCTGGACAGTATATTGAGGCAACACGCGAGATAGAGATAGCAGGTTTCGCTGGGATCGCGATGGCTGCCCACGAGGGAAAACGAGCCGGACACTATCATCTGGCCATACAAAATCAAGGAAACATGTCCATTGGGCTTTGCCTTGAAGGTTATCAGCGCGAGAAGCTGTTGCACTACAAATTCAGTTCTTCCCGTTTGCATCTTGAGCCAGGACAAACGGCCCAAGTTGAATTGGGAGTACGTTCGGCTAAGAGGCGTCCTTTCGGGCGTGCTCGCCAGGTCAATTTCGCGATAGTCGCGCGATCACTGGATAAGGCGGGCTATCAGGCTCCTTTGCTAGCCAGGTATACAATTATGCCTTCCTGGCCTGCCTGGTTGGCAGGACTAAGCCTGCCCTTGATACTGGTTGGCGGTTTGGCAACGCTGATCCTGATTGCCGGGTTGATCTTCACAGGCGTTTTGCCTCTTGCTTTCCTTGAGCCAGCGGGAACCGAATCAGCTGCACTGACAGTTACAACGACTCCAACATGGACACCGGCGCTAATTCCTTCTCCAACCGTCATCCCAACGCCAGTGGTGAGCATCATCGAATTCCGGGCTCAACCTGCCGAGGCAGGCTTTGGCATGATTGGTAATGTGGTGTTCTCATGGCAGGTGGAGAGTCCCTCTGATGTTGCAGAATATGCTCTCCTGAGCAGCATAACTGGCCAGGAACTGCCTATCGCTCCTGAAAACTGGAGTACTGGTCGCCTGGTGGTTCCTCTTGGGTGGCTGGTTAGTGAATTTGGCTGGGATAGGCATGAGTACACGTTGACCATCGCCGGAACCGATCATGTGGAGCGTTCCAGTACTACAGCGGTGGCGATCCGGCCGGTAATCTGTACGTTGGGCGATAATGCTGAGATCTTTCCGCTGCCTGCTACAGATGCCAAACCGACGTCGGTTGTGCTCGTAGAGCCTCCACAGATTGCTGTGGGGGGACGTACATCTGATGGCCAATGGCTGCAGGTATGGAGTATAGCTGAGCATCAGGAACTGGGATGGGTTCCAGTCAGTCAAGTGAGCTGCCCATCGGCTGTCACTGTTGAGAACTTTGTTATCGTTGAGGCTATACCGGTGATGATGCCTGAGCCTTAGCCTGATTTTGTACCTCTTCGGGAGGATGCTCGTGGTCCCCAGCAAGATCGGTCGCTATGAAATCAAGGCAGAGATTGGCCGCGGTGGCATGGCGACGGTTTATCGTGCCTATGACCCGCGCTTTCGCCGTGAGGTTGCACTCAAGTTGCTCCCCCGTGAATTCTTGCACGATACAACTTTCCGAGCTCGTTTTGAGCGTGAGGCCCAAACTGTTGCTGCTTTGGAACATGCTGCCATCGTCCCGGTCTATGACTTTGGAGAGGAGGGCGATCAACCCTATCTGGTGATGCGCCTGATGACAGGAGGATCGCTGGCCGAGAGGTTGAAAAGCGGACCTCTGTCTTTGGCCGAAGCCACTCGGATAGTGAAACGGATCGGCTTAGCTCTTGACGAAGCTCATCAAAAAGGGGTCATACACCGCGATCTGAAGCCAGGTAATATTCTGTTCGATCACCATGATGATGCCTACCTTACCGATTTTGGCATCGTCAGGCTGGTGGAAGCAACAGCCTCCTATACAGGTAGTGGCATCATTGGAACTCCGGCTTACATGAGCCCTGAGCAGGCACACGGTAACAAGGAGCTGGACGGCCGCAGCGACCTGTATTCTTTGGGAGTGGTTCTGTACGAGATGTTGGTTGGTAAGCCACCTTACCAGGCAGATACACCCATCAGGGTAGCAATGAGACATATTCTGGAACCAATACCACAGATCCGTACAGAGAAACCGGACCTACCAGCAGAGATGGAAGCAATCATCTCTCACATTCTGGCAAAGGAACCAGATGAGCGATATCCATCCTCTTCTACGCTGGTTGCCGATCTACAGACTGTTTTGGAAGGCGGCATCCGGCTTGATATGCCTCCTACCAATGTATCGGGAGATGAGCCACCATCTGTATCGCAGCATTTACCATCGGCCAGTATGGCCAGGGTACCCGTGGGTAACCAGCGGACCAGGCATGGGTGGAATATCGGCAGGCTGATTTGGCTGGTTGTTGCCGTAATCTGCCTGGGAATGGCGGTGGGCGGCGTGGCTCTTGTAAGTATGTATAAAGATGCATTTGTTGCTGCAACGCCGACTGCGACCGTTGGCCCATCCGGCATTCCGACGATCACCCAGACTATCTCGTTGATAAATGTTCCAACCGCAACCGGGGCTTTTACGCCGACCATTGTCCTTACTGCAACTCGGACGCCACGGAATTGGCGCCCAACATCGACTTGTACCCCAACGGCTACCTTTACACCATCTCCCACTACCCCCTTTACGTCTACAGCTACTTCGATGACGCCGACGCAGGCAGCCTCACCTACCCCCAACTGGGTACTGTGTGCGGACATTGGCGTAAGTATCTCCTGCCCCGGAACTCTCTTATGTGAGACCCATACACATGCATGGACTTGTAGTGGAACTGTTGGCAGTTGCGGCAACCCGGGCACTGTCGATACTTGCCTGGAGCAGTGTTCAGCTGTCTTTGGATCCTCTTTGTTTAAGGCTGTCTGTACAGACTATCCAGCCGGTGCGGCGTGCTATTGCGCAGTGACTGGCTCGTATTGATGGACAGCTTCTCTTTCAGACCCGTTGTTGACGATCAGGCACTCTGTATGTCTAATTCCCTTTTTCGAGCGTGGTCCATTCATAGCTTTTTCGCAGGGTTGTCGCATGGTTAATTTGTGATGGGGTGTGCTACAATTCCACCGCATACTTAATTCTGTCTTGCAGTGCTGTGAAGATGGGAATCTAGGTGGTGAGCTGCATCTATCTCAGGACTTTCATTCTTAGAGGAGTGATCGTGTGCTGAAGCGCGTTTGTGTGATCTTAATAGTTGCGTTGGTGGTTGGTCTGTTTGGGGTCAAGAGTGTTTATGCGATACCAGTTTATCAACAGACCACCGACCCACTGACACTCGATGTGCACGTTGGCTTCAATAGTTATATTCAGTCTGACACCTGGGTGCCGGTCACCGTCGTAGCCAGCAATAATGGGCCCGACATCAGCGGCGAGCTGCGTATTCAAGTGGATGCCCTTACCAGTGGGCGCACGTTCTATACCTATCCTATCGAATTGCCTCGGGGCTCGCGCAAGCAAGTAACACTCTATCCCGCAGATGTTGTGACATTCAATAACATTCTCCAGGTTGATCTGGTTAGTGGCAATCGGATAGCTGCCAGCCAACAGGTTCAAGTGCAGTCTGTAGAGCAAACGGTCTTGCTCATCGGGCTATGGAGCGATACACCAGGTGCGCTTGCCAGTCTGGGGAAAGTCAAGTCAACTGATGGTAAAGCAGCCGTAGCGATGTTGACCGAAGCTGACCTGCCACCGGTGGCAGAAGGCTGGGCGGCGCTGGATGTCTTGGTGATCTACGATGCTGATACGGGGAAGCTCACGCAGGAACAACGCGCTGCATTGCAAGTTTGGATTAGGGAAGGTGGCCGGCTGGTTATAGTAGGGGGAGCGAGCTTCCAGCGCACACTGAGTGGTCTTGTCGAGCTGAGCCCGCTGAATGCTACCACTACGGCTGAGGTATCTGTCGAGCCATTGAGTGCTGCTGTTGGTGAGCCGTTTGATAACCATTTGAAGACGGATGTGCTGGTGGCAGTAGGCGAATTGACAGGGAACGCACAGGTTCTGTTCGCTGGCGGCGAGATACCATTGATAGCCTGGCGGCGTCTTGGATATGGACGTGTGGACTTTCTGACTGCCGATCCGGGGCTGGAGCCGCTTCTCTCCTGGCAGGCCATGCCTTTGCTGTGGATGTTGGTGCTTGGTGGTGGGGATACGCGCCCTGGCTGGACCTATGGATTTTCCTCAGAATGGGAGTTGGCCCGTCAGGCGGTAGCGGCGATACCAGGGGTGTCTCTTCCATCTGTATTTCAGCTGTGCGGTTTTCTGGTTGTCTATGTCATCCTGATCGGGCCGATCAACTACCTTGTGTTGTGGCGTCTGAAGCGCCGGGAATTGGCCTGGGTGACCATTCCTGGGTTGGTGCTGCTGTTTTCGGCGATTGCCTACCTGACAGGTTTTCAACTACGCGGGTCGCAGGTGATCCTGCACCGGTTGGCGGTAGTCCAATCTTGGGAAGGGAGTGAGAGCGCGAAAGTTGAAGCTTTATTAGGTGTTTGGTCACCTCGCCGGCGGGGCTATGATATCGAGGTTGAGCCAGGATATCTGGCCCGCCCGCTCCCGCGCAGCTTTGGGGGCGCACTGACGTCTGCAACGGATGCCGTCATCGAGGGAGGTCAAGGGGTGATGCTGCGTCAGGTCCAGGTGGATATTGGTTCGGTGCAGCCCTTCGTGATCGAGGGGGCGATGTCGAATGCTCCTCGTATCGAGAGTAACCTGACCCTGGTTCCTGGTGAACGAGGTCTCAGGCTGGTGGGCGATATCATCAACTCCAGCGATGTATCTATGACACATGTCAGTTTGGTGCTGGCCGGCGGGATTGACGCATTGGCCGATCTACCCGCTGGTGGTATTGTTCAGGTGGATAGTCTTTTTTCTGGTGATCAGTCTATTCAATCGTTCGGTAGTGGCCTGGAGCCCTATCCGGCATTTTTGGGAGGATACTATTATTACGATCCTTTTGGCCCTACGGGATCCTTGCCTGCACAGATAGCTGATACAGATTCTTGCTATGATATGTCGCCGGACGATGGTGCGCGGCGGTGCAAGCTGATCTCCAGTTTGCTTGTCAATAACGGACGTGGTGAGGACGTTTTCCTGATGGGCTGGAGCGATGAAGTTCCCTTGCGGACGAATGTGCTGAATGCCTCTTTTGAGGAGGCAGACATCGCGTTATATATTGTGAAGTTGAATGTTGACTTGGCCGGCGATAGCCAGACAATGGATACGATTCCTCCTGGCTTGATGACCTGGCAGCTCCTGGAAAATCCTGATGGTTATTATGATCCTACACCCTATAATTTGTATCTCGATCCTGAACACGCATTTGCTTTCCGCTTCCAGCCGATTGCCTTACTATCTGTTCCACCCATTAAGTCTTTGGTGATTCACCTTGAGGGTGATGGCAGCAACAGACTACCCCTTGTGGAAATCTGGAATTTCAACACTGGTGGGTGGGAACCCATACAGGTGAACTGGGGGGAGACGCGGATTGGAAATGCTGCATCCTATGTAGATGCAAATGGGGGAGTGAATCTGCGTATCCAAACCGAAATCAACTATGGTATTTCTATCGCGCGGTTTGATGTCACGTTATTGAGCGAGTAAATGAGACTATGCGATACTTTCTTGTTTCTGTAGCCCATGCGTCAATGCCCATGGCATAAGCTGATTGCTGAATGTGGACAGCCCGAATTGCTGGTATATGTGATCCTACGTGGGAGTGGTAAATGGCAGCTATTATTGAGATCAAAGGCCTTACCAAGCGGTTTAAGAAGGTGGTGGCGGTCAAGGATCTGACCCTTCAGGTTGAAGAAGGGGCGATTTATGGTTTTGTCGGGCCGAATGGTGCCGGCAAGACGACCACTATGCATATTCTGACCACATTGCTTGCACCGACGGCGGGTGAGGCTTGGGTGGCCGGCTATTCGGTCACCAGACAGCCGCGTGACGTACGCCGTATGATCGGCTACATGCCTGATTTCTTCGGCGTGTATGATGACATGAAGGTCTGGGAATACTTAGACTTCTTTGCTGCCTGCTACGATATTCCAGAGGCAGACCGCCCAGCGTTGATTCGTGACCTGCTGGAGTTGGTTGATTTGACGCACCGTGCCGATGACATGGTGGATAGCCTCTCACGGGGCATGAAGCAGCGCCTCTGCCTGGCGCGTACCCTGGCACATGACCCACAGGTGCTTATTCTCGACGAGCCGGCCTCTGGCCTTGACCCGCGTGCCCGTGTTGAGATTCGTCAACTACTAGTTGAGTTGGCGAATATGGGGAAAACAGTCTTCTTTTCGACGCATATTTTGGCCGATGTAGCGGAGATTTGCACACAGGTGGGCATCATCGAGGCGGGTGAGCTGGTCATGGAGGGTGGTCTTGAGGAGATGCAGCGCAAGCTTGTCCCTCATCGGGAGATCATCATTACGTTGCTTGGTGATATCGAGCAGGCCCAACAAGTGCTGCTCTCTGCCACGGGGATTGAAGCGGTAGATGAGCTTAAGCCGGAGAATGGTCGCAGCAAGCTACATGTCAGCCTTCTCGGGGATGATCAGGCAGTCAGTGGGCTATTGGCAACATTGGTAAACGCTGGCGTACCTGTGATGCATTTTACTGAGGAGACACGCGACCTGGAGTCGGTCTTTATGCGGGCTACTAAGGGTATTGTGTCCTAGTAGTACTTTGCGGCGGAAATCTGTATCCAGTTGAGAAGTGCAGCGCAAAGCACTTTATACAGTTGGGAAGATTGCCTTAAGCTGGCGATGAGCTTATGCCCAACTTTACTAGAGTTAACTGGTGCTATTTGCCGGAGGCTGAAAAAGATTGTAGTGCCGTCCCTCTGCCAAGGACGGCACTAGCACCAAGGAGGAGAAGGTCATTTCAGGTGGGGCCGAGGTGAGCCTATCACCGTTAACCTGCCTATACTATAAGGAAAGTTGCCTACCTTGTATATGGGGGTTTACCCTACCTTTTGACTTTTGTTGGGCAATAATTTCAGGTGGCTACCGTGAGCAATGATGGATATCAGCTGAGCCTTGACAAGATTGAGCGCTTCGTGAAAGGTTCAATCCGGCCGATTTGGCTGGCCGGGACGGTCAGATTAGCCTCACCGGTACGACGCTGGTGGGGAAATCCATTGTTGAGTCATGCCCGGCGTGAAAGACCTATGCCTGACGCAGGGATGGGACACTGGGTTGCTATCTCGGCGATTGGAGTTACCTTACTCTCTATTCTGGCATGGGTAGTGAACTGGGGACTGTTGGGAGCTTTTCTGTTTGACGCGAGTCTGGGAATTGTGTTGGCTATCGGGTTGGCTGCACCTGTCCTCAGTGCAGATCGGGTGGCACGGCAGATGCGTTTTTCCAGGCAAAACCCCCACCGCCTGACCGATCTAGAGCCCCGTTTAGCTGTTTGGGGTTTCACATTGGTGACACTATGGCGCTTGCGTTGGTTGATTATCATTGGGCTGGCAATGACCCCGGCTTTGATAATCGGTTTGCTTCGGCTGGATGTAGCCAACTTCGGCGTGTGGCAAGAGTCAGTGCAGGCACTGGGCGAGGCCACACCTGCCAGCATCTCAAATTGGCTGCCGGCCGACGGTCACATCCCTTACTTCCGGTTGGTGATTCGTGCACTGAGTGCCGGATTGATGCCTTGGGTGATGCTGCCTTTGCTGGCCTCGCTTGGAGTAACATCGGCGTTTCAGTTACATGATGCCGGCCTTAGCCCACTTGTAGGGTTGATCGGTGCAGTATTTTTAATCAGTTTGTCTTTGCTCGTTTGGGATGGGTTAACCCGGATGCCGCTGTTGGCGGGTGGTTTAGAGATTGTGCGGTTGTTTCTGGTGGTTGGTTTGTTGGTAGGAATCAGCGGGGCGGTGGCATGGGTGAACCAGCAGAATGAAGAGATACTAAAATCTTTGCGTTTGGGCAGACGCTAGGTTTGTCTCGTTTTGATGTTCTGTCTCCTTGAATTCTGGAGCAGCACTAGGAGATGTTCCGGATGATAGATGGGAACGAAAAACAGAATGCGGGTGGCCAAGCTAATATGTGTTGCGCGAAGTGGTTACCAAGTCTGGCGAACTCTCGTACACAGAGCCTGGTAGTGATGGGGGTCATTATCTTGTGTTTCGCGCCTGCGTTCTTGGTTTGGGGCTATAACAGTCAGTATATGCGCTTTGTAGCTGACGATTTCTGTTTTGCCAGTTCAGCTCGCACTAATGGTTTGCTAAGCAATGTTCTAGTTCAATATCAGAGTTGGGGAGGACGGTATTCTGCGACGTTTATATATGGTTTGGCAGCACAGATTGAATATTCATCGATCTGGATCTTGGTCTGTGTTGCATTCACACTATGGCTCCTAGCGATTGTGTGGGTGCTTTATCAGCTGGCTTTCATGTCTCGACTAGAGAATCCACTATTGGCTGCCGTCTCTATTGGAGTTGTTGTCACTTACTGTATATTCGCGGCATCACCTAACAGAATTCAATCACTATATTGGATAGGCAGTCTAGCCAATTACGTATTTCCTATGATTGTTTTTACTTTATGGATTGGCAGTGTTCTTTTTGCCTATAGACGTGGTTTTTCTGGCTCTGCGCCGGTGCTTGTGGTCGCCTCTAGTATGATCATTAACTTTTTCCTTGGAGGATTCGCTGAGACGTACGTTGTTTTTCAAGTCATGACATTGGGTATAGCTTTGCTGGTACTGATAGCTCTACCATCGGTTCATCAGCGACGAACTCTCATTTTTCTACTGATAGCGGGGTTCTTTAGTTCGATTGTTGCACTTTTCGTTCAGAGAATGTCACCAGGTAATTCGGTAAGATTATCCGCTTTTCCTCAGGATGTCTCAATCTACGAGAGAATTATCGATTCCCTGGCATTTATCCCATTTGGGTATAGTCGTCTGGCCGTTTTTGCTTTACCTGGTCTCTTTGCGCTTACATCTCTCGTCGTTCATGTTAACCTGCCGTCTCAGGGTTTGCTTGCTCCTCGAAACATCATGAGAGGTTTCGCGGTGACGGGTGCTATGGGGTTGGTGTTGATTTGGGCAGTCAAGTTTCCAAGCTTCTACTTTATGTCGTTTTATCCGCCTTATCGAGCGTTGCTGGTGCCCACGACTGTTTTAGTGATGATGATGGTAACGTGGGGAATACTTGCAGCTATGTCCCTGACACATGTGTCGCTTGTCACACGTCGAGCCTGGAAAGTAGTTCTCCCGTTTCTTGGACTGGTTGCGTTGATTGTGCCAATCTATGACAGCCTAGTCTCGCTAGATAGAATGGTGACATTTCGAACGTTTGCAGAAGCATGGGATAGAGGACAGAGTGTCATCCTTTCAGAGCGGATGTCCGGGAATAGAGATGTTGTAATTCCCCCGATACCAGTTGATATGTACTCTTTGCTCGACCTAAATACAATGACGAGCGAGTCAGATACATCCTATCATTGGGTCAACGAATGTATGGCCGAATACTATCAAGTAGACACTATTCTGGCTGCAGGAGACTAATCCTACATCGCGCTGTAATACCAGTGATTAAGCGCTTATGATTAGATTGTGTCAAATGAATACTGGCAGACTGATGCTCCACGGCATAGTCTCCTCCAAGGATTCTTCTTTTGTGGAAGAGATTGAGCATCTTTATGTCTGTCATTGAGAAATCCGTGATCATGTTATCGATTTCCTGGTATCTCGTGTTGCATGTTCCTCAACATGAAAGGAGCGGCGGCTTTGTTTATATACAAGAGTATATTTTTCTGCCGCCGGAATTCTTATGAATACTACGACCCCCGACTTTCCCACCCAGCCGCCCTCTATTTGGGGGGCCTGGCTGCGGCGTAATCCGATTGTGCTCAAGGAGCTGCGTGGACGTATGCGCGGTGCACGCGCCTTCGTGATGCTGACCATCTATGTTGGGCTGATGAGCCTGTTTACCGTGCTGCTGTACATGATTTACACGGCTTCATCGACTGTGACACTCAGCACCACCGGTAGCGCGATCGGTCAGTTAATCTTCGGAGGTGTGCTGGCTGTTGAGCTGTTCTTGGTTTGCTTCATCGCTCCAGCCTTCACTGCGGGTGCAATTAGTGGGGAGCGCGAGCACCAAACTTACTATCTGCTTCGTACCACACTGCTCTCTGCCCAGCGTTTGGTTTTTGGTAAGCTAACCTCGGCGATGGCCTACATCGTGCTCTTGCTTTTCGTTGCGGTGCCGCTGCAGAGCCTTGCCTTCTTGATGGGAGGGGTGACGATAGCCGAAGTGCTGCTCTCTGTTGAGCTACTGGTAGTTACGGCTATTGGTTATGGTGCTGTCGGCATCTTTTTCTCGACTACTACCCGGCGTACATTGAGCGCCAGCATCCTGACCTATGTTTTTGCGCTGCTCATCACGGTGGTGCTGCCGCTGGCGGCACTGGTTGTCTTGTCATTGACCTCCATCTGGATGTTTACCGCTTCCAGCCAACCGGTGTTGGAGATATTGATATTCCTGATTTTCGCCTTGCTGGCCTGCACCAATCCTATAGCCACCGCTATCTTGACGGAGGTGGTCCTCCAACAGCATGGTACAGCCTTCGTTTTCACCCAGACATTCTCAAATGGGCTCAATATTCCGCTGCCTTCACCCTGGATCGTGTATACTCTGGTGTATGGAGTTGGGACGTTGGTTCTCGTTTTGCTGAGTGTGCGCCGCGTGCGCCAGGTAGATGTGTAGAGATGGCCATTCAAACCACTGTTGTTCGATCCTCTGAAATTAAACGCTTGCAAGGTGTGCTGCGAAGATGGGATGTGCGTCTGCGGTTGCAGCAGAGTGTGGGCTGGCTGCCGAAGGGGCTGTTGATCGGGTTGATCCTCACTTTTGCCCTGGCATTGGCAGCGCGCTTGTGGCCAATCGTGCCTCGCCGCGAAGTGATCCTGATCGGGGTGCTGTTGATAACCCTGAGTGTAATCGGGGCGCAACTGGGCGTATGGCTGTGGAAGCGGACACCCTTCCAGCTCGCCCGCCGATTCGATGTGCTTTTTGGGCTCAAGGAACGCATCTCGACGGCTTTAGAGCTGGGCCATGGTGTCCTGCCGCTCGAATCGGAGACATTGGCTCGCCAACAGATCGATCAGGCTCTCAAGGTATCCCGTGGCGTTAACCCTGCCCAGTTCATCTCCCTGAGGCCCGAGCGGCGAGCACCAATCTGGTGGGGAAGCGTCCTGGTCATGCTCCTGGCATCTGCGCTGGCGATCTTCCTGCCCAATCCGCAGGAGCAGGTTCTGGCCCAACAGGCCGAGGTTGAGCAGGCCATCGCCCAGACTATTGAAGAGCTCGAACATCTCCAGGAGCAGGCTCTTGCCGATCCCTCGCTGACACCGGACCAGCAGCTGGCAATTGTTGAGGAGCTGGAAGAGGCCATCGAGACGCTTAGCCAGCAGGATGTGAGCCAGGAAGAAGCTCTGGCAGCGCTCGAGGCGACACAGCAAGATCTGCGAGATTTGAGCGAGCAATTCGCTGCTGAACAGCAGCAGGCACTTCAACAAGCCAGCAGTCTGTTTGACGGCACCCCTGCCCAGGAAGTGGCCGAGGCGTTGGCGGAAGGTGATTTCCAGGGGGCCGGCGAGGCACTCCAGAATATCGATCCCTCTGCGCTCACACCGGGGGAGCGTCAGCAGTTGTCAGAGGCGCTTCAGGGGGCGGCTAGCGCAGTCGAAGGGTCCGATCCCCAAATGGCTCAATCACTCGAAAACGCTGCCCAGGCTCTCCAGTCAGGCGATGCGGCGGCAGCCGGGCAGGCCCTTAATCAGGCCGGGGAAGCAATGTCACAGGCGGGCAGCCGGGCTACCACCCAGGTCGACCAGTATGCCGATCAGGTTGGCCAGAGCCAGTCGGCTGTGGCGAGGGCAGGCAAGAACCCTGGCAACCAGCCCGGACAGGGTGGGATGGGGCAGGCACCGGGGGGACAGCCCGGAGCAGGACAAAGCGGCCAAGGGCCCTCCCATAGTGGTGCCGGACGTGGTGAGGGTGGCGGCGATGCAGGTCCCGGCGGCCAGGCCGGCCAACCAATGTCCACCGATAATGACCCCGGCGATGGTGGGGAGCGGCCCTATGAAGATATCTTCTCGCCGCAGCGTGTTGGCGGCGAAGGCGGTGAGGAAGTTGATGTTCCCGGCGATCCGGAGGCGGGTATGCCAACAGGCGTGGAGGGCGATCTTGCCACCAACCCCTCCGGCGAATCGAGCAGGCCATATAATGAGGTCTGGAGCGATTACGCCGGAGCGGTCAATCAGGCACTCGATAGTGGCTATGTGCCGCTTGACTTGCGTGATTTGATCAGGAACTACTTCGGCAGCCTCGACCCCAATAACTGATTTTGGTACACTTATGGCGATCTCGTAGGGGCACGATATATCGTGCCCCTACCATGTTGGGAAGGAAACATAATCATGTCAGATATGGTGATGGAAGATATCTCGCCCGCCGAATTTCGCGAGACGGCAGCGGCCATTGAGGAACAGGTTGGGCAGGTGATTGTCGGGCAGCAGGAAGTTGTCCGCCACGTGCTGGTGTGCATCATTGCCGGAGGACATGCTCTCCTGGAAGGTGTGCCGGGTCTCGGCAAGACCATGCTGATCAAAACGCTGGCTGATGTGCTCAACCTGCGTTTTTCACGCATCCAGTTTACGCCTGACCTGATGCCTGCCGACATCACCGGTACGGATATTTTCGAGGATTCGGAGGACGGCCGCAGCAAGGTGCGGACTTTCCTGCCCGGGCCGATCTTTGCCAACCTGGTCCTGGCCGATGAGATCAATCGCGCTATCCCCAAGACGCAGTCGGCGCTGCTGGAGGCCATGCAGGAGCATTCAGTGACGGTCTTTGGCCGCACCTATCAGTTGGAAGAGCCCTTCTTTGTGCTGGCAACTCAGAACCCCATTGAGCAGGAGGGAACCTATCCGCTCCCGGAAGCCCAGCTCGACCGTTTCTTGTTCAAGATCGACGTGCTGTTTCCCTCATCGAGCGAGCTGATCGAGATTTTGGCCCGCACGACCGGCGGCGTACAGGCGCGCGCTGGCCTGGCTGCCGAGGGATCGCAGATCATCAGGATGGGGGCGCTGGCACGCAAGGTGCCGATTGCCACCCACGTCAACGAATATGTCGCCCGGTTGGTGGTGGCCACTCATCCCGAGTCGGATGGCGCGCCGGAGATGGTGCGCCGCTATGTGCGTTATGGGTCGAGCCCGCGCGGCGCTCAGGCCATGATCCTGGGTGCCAAAGTCAATGCATTGCTCGATGGGCGCTACAATGTCGCTTTCGAGGATGTTCAGGCAGTCGCTCCGGCGTCTCTGCGGCACCGGCTGCTTCTGAACTTCGAAGGTCAGGCTGAGGGCGTCAAGCCGGACGATGTGATCGTGGAACTGCTCAAGAGCGTTACTACATCCTAGAGGAGAATATGATGGAACCAATGAGCCTTGGGATACACGAGCTTGCTATCATTGCAGTGATCCTCTGTGTGTTCTTGCTTGCTGTCGTAGGTGGAGGCGGGCTGGTGGTGTGGTTGATCACTCGCAAGCAGCGCCAGGATGAGCCCTGAAATCCCGATGGAGTTCATTCAGCCTCCGGTGATTTTGATTGGAATCATCGAGCTGTGGGCATATCCTGAAGTAGATACATCGAGATGTGTTGGAAAAAACATCGAAATGTTTTTCGAAAAAGATCGAGAAGTTTTTTTGAAAAGATCGAGAAGTTTTTTTGTCCGTGTACCGATCACTTTCTGTGGTGGAATTGATGCCGCCTGAGCGCCTTTTCGATGAAACGACACTGCGCAAGCTGGAGCAGCTGCGCCTGATCGCCCACAAGGTTCGTGCCGGGGCGGTTAAGGGCGAGCGCAGATCGGTAAAAAAGGGAACCTCCATCGAGTTTGCCGACTATCGTGACTACACGCGTGGCGACGACTTGCGGCGGCTCGACTGGAATGTCTACGCGCGTCTGGAGAAACCCTTTATCAAGCTGCTGGAAGAAGAAGAGGATCTCACCGTTCATGTTCTGCTCGATGCCAGCGAGTCGATGAATTGGCCGCTCGATGGCATGGGTGGGGTGGGGCGGGCTGCCTCAGTTGTCGATGTACACAAGTTCCGCTACGGCGTGCGGCTGGCAGCGGCGCTGGCGCATATCGGCCTCACGACCGGTGACCGGGTCTCGGTGAGCCTGCTTGCCGGTGCTCGGGTGATTGACCGTTGGGGACCTGTGCGCGGGCGCGGGCAGACGCTCTCGATGCTGACCTGGATGGAGCATCTGCAAACAGACGGCACGACCGATCTCAACGCGGCCCTGGCCGATTATGCCGTGCGTGGTGGGCGGGTCGGGCTGGTGCTGCTGATCGGTGATATGCTCTCGCCGGGCGGATACCGTGATGGGCTCAATGCATTGCAGGGCCGGGGCCACGAGGTGACCATCCTGCATCTGCTTTCGCCCGACGAAGTAGAACCGGCGGTGGTGGGCGATATCCGCTTGATCGACAGCGAGACAGGGGCCGGCCAGGATGTGACCGTGGATGGTGCTATGCGCGATCTGTATGCTCGCCGGCTGCGTGAGTGGCGCAGCGAGATGGCTTCTTACTGCCTTGGGCGTGATGTGCACTATGTAGCCATGGAGACCAGCACACCCTGGGAGGATGTCATCCTGTTCGCCCTCCGCCGTGCAGGCGTGGTGCGGTGATTTTTCGATCCACGAATTTCACAAATGGCACAAATTAAAGGAATTTCACCTTGACCGACTTGCTGTACAAAGACCTGGTCTACAATGTGGTTGGAGCGGCCATGGAAGTGCACAAGATACTTGGCCCTGGTTTCTCTGAAAATGTGTATCAGGCTGCTCTGGAAGGGGAGTTGAGTATTCTGGATATTCCGTTTGTTTCTCAGCAACATATCCAGATAATCTACAAGGAGCTTGTTGTTGCAGACTACTACCTCGATCTGGTAATAGATACCAAGATTGTGGTTGAGTTGAAAGCTGTGGACACGCTGGCCAAAGTTCATCAATCCCAGGTTTTATCCTACCTCAAAGCCAGCGGCCTTCGTTTGGGACTGTTGATGAACTTTGGCGAGAGCAGCCTGCGTTTCAAACGTATTATCCTGTGAAATTATCATAATTAGTGTTCTTCGTGGAATTCGTGGATCAAAATAAAAGCAGTAGATAGCCGTACGGGAGTAAATATGTATGTTTCGATGTTGAAAGCGAAGTTGCATCAGGCGCGGGTTACCGGCGCGGACCTGGATTATGTTGGCAGCATCACCATTGCCACCGATTTGCTTGATCAGGTCGGTATGTATCCGTACGAAAAGGTATTGGTGGTCGACATAGAAAACGGGGCACGCTTCGAGACCTATATCATTCCCGGCGAGCCTGGCTCTGGAGTGATACAGCTTAACGGGGCAGCAGCCCGGCTGGTCAGCGTGGGCGACCGTGTCATCATCATGGCCTTTGCCCAGGTTTCCGCTCCGCCCCCGGCTGGCTGGGAACCGCGCGTCCTGGTGCTCGATGAGAAAAACCGTGTTGTGTCGGTCAAGCTGGAAGGTAATATCACTGATCGAGCAACGAGCAATGAAGGCTGATTGTCAAAGTACAGAAGCTGACAGCTAACAGCCAACAGCTAAGAGCCAAAAAATGAATTTCCTCACGCCAACTTTTCTCGCTCTGGCGGCGCTGGCGGTGCCCATCATTATCCTCTACATGCTGCGTCTGCGCCGCCGTGAAGTGCCGATCAGCAGCATTATGCTGTGGCGGCGTCTGATGCAAGACCGGGAGGCCAATGCGCCCTGGCAGAAGCTTCGCCGCAATCTGCTGCTGATCCTTCAGCTGCTGATCCTTGCTGCCCTGGTGATCGCATTGGCCCGGCCGTTCATCCCGATCCCCAGTGTGGCAGCCGGCAGTGTTGCTTTGCTCATCGATGCTTCTGCCAGCATGAACGCTGCCGATATGACGGGCGGGGCGACGCGCTTTGACGCCGCCCGTAGCCAGGCGCGAGCTTTGATTGGTGATCTGGCCAGCGATGAGGTGATGACCATCATCACAGTTGGACCAACGCCGAATGTCATCAGCCCGCCCAGCGGCGATCAGACCGTGCTGCGAGCGGCGCTGAACCGGGCAGAGCCCACCCAGGCTCCGGCTGATTGGGAGGCCGCGCTGGCGCTGGCCGGAGCAAGCATCGCCGGGCGGGAGCAGGCCAGCGTCGTGATTATCTCTGACGGCGGCCTGCCTACCAATCTGCCCGCGCTGCCTGTCCCGGTGCGCTACATAAAGGTTGGGAGGCGTTCGTCGAACCTGGCCATATCGGCATTGGCCACCCGCCCATTGGACGACAGGCCGCAGCTGTTTGCGGCCGTTACCAATACCGGAACTGAAGATGCCGACATCATCCTCAGTCTGGAGGTGGACAGCGAGCTGCTGTCTGCTGAGCGGCTGAGTGTTCCGGCGGGCGAGACGGCCAACCGCACCATCACGGATTTGCCTTCCTCGACCCGGCTTATCAGGGCCTCGCTGAGCGCGCCCGTCGAAGGTGGTGGCAGCGATTATCTGCCGGTGGACGACGTGGCTTATGCCGTCTATACGCCGCCTGTGAGCGGGCAAGTCTTGATTGTCACCGAGAGCAACCTGTTTTTGCAGCAGGTCTTTTCGGCTTTCCCCACGCTGAATGCTTTCCGCGCAACGCCCGGCGAGCTGCCGCAAGAGCGGTTCGATCTGGTGGTGCTCGATGGTTGGCTGCCTGAGGAGCTCCCTGAAACCAACCTCCTGATCATCAATCCGCCGAACAGCACCGATTTGTTTGCTGTGGGAGAGAAGTTCACCGATACCCGCTTTGTCCGTCAGGTCGATGATCCCATTCTGGCTTTTGTGGATTTTGAGCCGGTTGCCGTTCGCGAGGCGACGCCGGTGCAAACGCCTGGCTGGGCCAAAGCATTGGTCGATGCTGAGGGAGGGCCTTTGTTGCTGGTTGGGACCGTGGCAGGTCGGCGTGTTGCCATCCTGACCTTCGATTTGCATGCCTCCGATCTGCCGCTGCGGATCGATTTCCCGATCCTGGTTGCCAACCTGCTGGAGTGGTATTCGCCATCACAGCCCTTCGACGCACCGGATGGCCTGCGGCCGGGCCAACCGATAGCCATCCGTGCTCAAGCCGACACCAGCGGCTACCGGATCACTCTGCCTGATAGCGCCGTGCAGACATTCCCGGTGAGCGAGGTGCCCTTGTCTTTTTCGGCGACGACGCAGCTGGGCATCTACCAGGTAGAGCTGGTCAGTGGTACGCAGGTCGAGACGAGTGCGGCTTTCGCCGTGAACCTTTTCTCACCCGCCGAGAGCCACATCACCCCCGCCGATTCGATTACGGTCGGTCAGACGGCGATCAGCGGCAAGGAGGAACGCGATGAATATGGCCAGCGTGAGTTATGGCCCTGGCTGGCTGCCGCTGCATTGGCGGTTCTGGTTGTTGAGTGGTGGGTCTATCATCGAGGCAGCACGCTGCCGGGGTGGGTCGGCAGCAGGTAATTGATGATTGACGATTGTTTTCATCGAGTGAGTGGGTAATCGATGATTAGGGGCATCCCTGATTTCAGGAAGCAATCGTTGAGCGACACGGAGCAAGCGTTATATATAGGCCTTCTGGTGAGGAGAACATGGTTGTCACAAAAGAGATCAAACTTGCAACACGCGGCAATGCCGATATTTCTGATATCACCGATGAGGTTGCCGGGCTGGTGCGGGGCAGCGGGCTGGCTGACGGTACTGTAACCGTCTTCTGCCCCAGCTCGACCAGCGGGCTGACGACCATCGAGTACGAGAGCGGTGCGCTGTCCGATCTGCGACGCTTGTTTGACGAGATCGTCGACTCGAGGCGCGACTATGCCCACAACGCTCGATGGGGTGATGGGAATGGGCACAGTCACGTGCGGGCGGCGCTGCTTGGCCCCAGCCTGACCGTCCCGTTTGTGAAAGGTGAATTGACGCTGGGCACCTGGCAGCAAATCATCTATATCGATTTCGATAACCGCTCTCGCCAGCGCCGGTTGGTGGTTCAGATGATAGGCGAATAGGACATCTCGACGGCGACAAAATGTTAAATATCAAATTCGCTGTATCACGTGATATGTTGGCACAAATAACGGTGCTCTACTCATGACCTTTACCTATCCTCTTGCCTTGCTTGGACTGCTGATGCTGCCCTATTTCTTGTGGTTGGGCAGGCCTATCGGGGCGTGGGCCCGTGCCCGCTCCCGGATAGCGTTGCTTCTGCGTGCTCTGATCATCATCCTGTTGGTGCTGGCTCTGGCGGGTTTTCAGGTCGTCAGCGCCTCGGACCGGCTGGCAGTCGTGTTCCTTATCGATGCCTCCGACTCGATGCCGCCTCAAGTGGTGGAAAATGCACGCCAGTACGCCGCCGATGCCATCGACCGGATGCAGGTGGACGATCAGGCGGCTATCGTGGTTTTTGGCTCGGATGCACTGGTCGAGCGCCCGATGTCGGGCAGCCGCGAGACTGGCCCCATCGAGTCGAAAGTCATCCCGCTAAATACCGACCTCGCCGAGGCTATCCGGCTGGGGATGGCCCTCTACCCGCCTGGCGCAGCACGTCGTATGGTTATCTTGTCCGATGGGTTGGCCAATAGTGGAGATGCTGAGGGTGCGGCCCGGCTGGCGGCTGCCTCGGGTGTGCAGATTGTCGCTGTGCCGGTCAGCACCGTGCAGGGGGCAGAGGTGCTGGTTACGGATGTGGATGTTCCCACCCGCATGAGCGAGGGCCAGACCTTTGATATGACTGTGACGGTCGAGAGCACCGTTCAGGCCAATGCCGTGCTGCGTGTGATCGGAGGAGGACAGGTTCTAGTCGAGCAGGGCGTTGCACTGACACCCGGTATCAACCGCTACCCCTTTACTCTGACTGCTACAGAGCCCGGGTTGACATCATTCCGTGTCCAGGTGATCCCCGAGGGGGGTGCCAGTGCGGATGTCTTCTACCAGAACAACGAGCTTTCGGCCTTTACCCAGGTAGTAGGCCCCCCACGGGTGCTGATTGTCGCTGATGAGGATTTTGAGATGGGCAATCTGGCCGATGCACTGCTTTCGCAGGGACTGCTGGTGGATCGCACCGAAGGCGCTACCATGCCCGCTGACCTGGCGACTCTCTCCGGCTACCAGAGCATCGTCCTGGTGAATGTACCCGCCCGCAACCTTGGCCCCGGCAAGATGCGTATCATCCAGTCTTACGTGCGCGACCTGGGTGGCGGGCTGGTGGTGATCGGGGGGCCGCATGCTTATGCCGTCGGCGGATATTTCCAGACGCCGCTCGAAGAGACGCTGCCTGTCGAGATGCAGCTCAAGGATCAGGAGCGGCTGCCGAGGATGGCTGTCGTCTACACCATCGATCACTCCGGTTCGATGTCGGATACCAGTCTGGGGGGCTTTCAGAAAGTCGAGCTGGCTAAAGAGGCCATTATCCGCTCGGTCAATTTACTGAATCCATTTGACAAAGTCGGTGTGGTTGCTTTCGATGAGAGTGCCTCGTGGGTGGTGCCGCTCAGCAAGCTGGAAGATCCCAGCTCAGTTGCGATGCGAGTGGGGACTATTCGTGCTGAAGGAGGTACGGACATCTATTCCGGTGTGCTGGCGGTCAGCCAGGTGCTGCCCAAGGATGACAGCCAGCTGCGCCACATCATTCTCCTAACCGATGGTGGAGCATCTGAGGCCGGTGTCTCAGATCTTGTTCAGAAGATGTATGATGAGGAAGGGATTACGTTCTCGGTGATTGCCATAGGCGAGGGGTATGCGCCCTGGATCGAAAGGCTGCCCGAGATTGCCGATGGACGCTTTCACTACGCCCATAATGTCGATACTATCCCGGAGATTTTCTCTGAGGAAACGGTGATCGCCACCAAAGCCTATATCATCGAGCACGAGTTTTACCCGGAGCTGACCAGCACCAGCCCGATCCTCAGCGGCATTTCCTCGACGCCCTCGCTGATGGGATATGTCGGGGCGACGGTCAAGCCGACAGCTCAACAAATCCTGATGACCGATGAGAAGGATCCGCTGCTGGCTTCCTGGCAGTATGGGCTGGGCCGGGCTGTGGCCTGGACCTCCGATGCTACCGGGCGCTGGGCGATCAACTGGGCGGGCTGGCCGGACTATGCTCGTTTTTGGTCGCAGGCAGTGCGCTGGACGATCACCGAAGGCGTAAACCAGAACGTCGAAGTGCGGGTGACCCAGGAGGGCGAGACTGCTCATATCGTCGTCGATGCCCTGGCCGATGATGGCTCCTATTTGAACGATCTGGAGATGACGGCCAGCGTGGTTGGCCCCAATCTCGAATCGACGCCGATGACGCTCCAGCAGATCGCGCCGGGGCGCTATGAAGGCACCTTCGAGCCCGGCGAGGAGGGCGCCTACTTCGTTCGGGTAGCGGGCGCCAATCCGGATGACGGCTCGGATTCAAAGGCAGCATTGGCTCAAACTACCGGTTGGGTGTTATCCTATTCGCCGGAATACCGGTCTCTCAGCGGCGATCCTGACTATCTGGCTTATATTACAGGGTTGACGGGTGGTGCTCTGTTGGACAGCGCAGAAGGGGTCTTTGCCCACAATCTGAGCCACGCCCCCGCGCAGCAGCCGATCTGGCCCTGGCTGCTGCTGGCCGCAACACTCATCCTGCCCTTTGATATCGCTGTGCGGCGTTTGGTTATTGCCCGGTCGGATTGGACCAGGCTGCTGGCCTGGTTAGGCATTGGACGGCGGAAAGCCGCTCCTGTTCAGTCCGGTGCATCACGTGTCGGATCGCTGCTGTCGGTCAAAGATCGGGTGCCCAGGCCGCGCCACCCGGTCACCGGGGAGCCAGAGAAACCCAGTGCACCTGTACAGCCCGCTAGAGAGCAGCCTGATCCAGCTCCCAGGCCGGTTCCGCGCCAGGCTTCTCAGCCGGGATCGGGTAGGGGGACGGCGGCCAGTCTGCTCAAGAGCAAACAGGCCCGGCGAGGAGAAGATAAGGAAAAGAGGTGAACGATGGACTATATAGTTAGGCTGCTCAAAAAGCACGACATTCCCGAGGGGAGGATCGATATCGGGAGAGTAATTGACTTGCTGAGGCGAGGGGAACGCATCGCAGCCGTCAAACTTGTTGTTGACCAGAGTGGTGCCGGGCTAAAGAAATCGAAGGACCTGTGTGACGATCTTCAAAAGGAAGTGGCGTGACCACGGATAGGTATGGCCAGGCCAATCTCAATCTTTGGAACGAGTGGGCGATCATCCATGAGAAGTCGGCATCCTATGATGTAGAAGGATTCAAGTCAGGGAAGCTATCGCTACACCAGTTAGAGCTTGAAGAGGTTGGCGATGTGTCAGGAAAGTCGCTGCTGCATTTGCAGTGTCACTTCGGGCTGGATACTCTTTCCTGGGCGCGCCTGGGAGCGACCGTTACGGGCATCGACTTCTCGGATAAGGCGATTGAAATCGCTCGCCGTCTTAGCTGTGAGCTGGATATCCCGGCTACATTCATTCTATCCGATGTTTATGGGCTGCCGGATGTGCTCGACGGTCAATTCGACATTGTGTTTACTTCCTATGGCGTCCTTTGTTGGCTGCGGGATATCGGGCGCTGGGCTCATATCGTTGCCCACTTTCTGAAGCCGGGCGGCATGTTTTACATTGCAGAGTTGCATCCCTTTGCCTATGTCTTTGACGATGAGGCCGATACACCTGAGCTGAAGGTGCGCTATCCTTATTTTGGCCAGTCAGAGCCACTTGAATTCGAGGGTGATGGCTCTTATGCCGAGCCGGAGACGCCGGTCAGTCAGCGTGTCCATTACGAATGGGATCACAGGTTGGGGGAGATCGTGACAGCCCTAATCGATGCTGGGCTGCGGATCGAGTTCTTGCATGAGTTCCCTTATACCGTAGATGGCTCCATGCTGCCATCGATGCAGCTTGGCGATGACGGCTATTATCACCTGAGTGAGGGCGATGGGATTATCCCGTTGATGTATTCCATTAAGGCGCAAAAACTGGCATGAGGGAGTCATGACTGCTGCTCACCAATCTCTCTTCATCTTCTTTGTCGTTTTGTCGTTGGCTGCCTGCAATATGCCGGCCGGGCCTTTTGGGGTGACCCCGGTTGCAACCCGCACAGCTTTGCCTGAAGCAGAAGCCTCGGCCACGCCATCGCCGCTCCCACCGAGTGCTACCCCTTCACCGGAGTGGGAAGAATGGCTGCCGGGGTTTGAGCTGCGCATCATGGCAATGTGGATTGAAGGACTGAATGCGCCTGTTGATGTGACAGTCGTCCGGATCGATCCGGAGCAGTTTGCTTTTCGCGTCCATTACTCGCCGATGAATCCCGGTGAGGTGTCTAATTGGCAGCAGCGCCTGGGCGCTTTGCTGGTGGTGAATGGCGGCTTCTTTCAGACCAACAACCAACCTCGAGGGTTGATCTTTGCCGATGGCCAGCGCTTTGGGACGTCCTTCGACCATCATGGTGGTATGCTGACGGTCTCAGGCGATACCGTCAGCATACGCTCACTGGCTCAGTTCCCTTACCAGCCCGAAGAGTATTTTGAGCAGGCGGTACAGTGCAGCCCGATGATCCTCTATCCTGGTGGTTTCCCCAACCAGTTCGATGATGTGGCCGCCGATCTCAGCCGCCGTACGGCGGTAGCTCAGGATACACAGGGACGGATCGTGTTTGTTGTCGTCGATGAAGGTGTAGCGTCTCTTTATCTGCTGCGTGATTGGATGGTCAAGCAGGCCGACCTCGACCTGTTTGTTGCCTTTAATCTGGATGGCGGCTACTCGACCGGTTTGGAGTTGAAGGTAGAGGAGCGGTCACTGTCCATCGAATCGCGAGCCAAAGTGCCTATTGTCATCGCTGTCTATCCCAGGTAAGGCAATCATTTGCTCAGGATGCGTCCTGTGGATGAGGTCTGTATGTCATCGGTTAGCATGTTTCGAGCCTGTGGTGAAGTGTTGGAGCGTGTGCCTGTTCAGGCGGATAGTCTGGATGAGGCTGCGCTTCAAAACGGTCATGGTGTGTATACCGTCTTTCGTCTCTACCCGGGATGGCGGGTCTTTCGTTTGGCCAGTCATTTTGCACGGCTGCGCCATTCAGCAGACTTGCTCGGAGAGCCTTTTCTGCTGACATATGACTGGATGCGTCTGGTCCTGCGGCGCGTGGTGGAAGAGATCGGGCTTGCTCTGGTACGTATCCGGCTGACTGTGCCCTTTGATGCACCTGAGACGGTTTTTATCGCTCTGGAGCCGTTCACGCCGCTGCCGGCGGCTCTCTACCAGGAGGGGGTCAGTGTTGGTCTTGTGGAGGGCAGACGTGAGGTACCACGCGCCAAAGATTCACAGTTCATCGAGTGGCGCAAGAAGGCCAGGATGCGCCATCCTTACAGCGTCTATGAGATTATGATGTATGACGGTGCCGGTTGGATCCTCGAAGGGCTGAGCAGCAATTTCTTCGCGGTGCTGGATGGAGAGCTGCGTACGGCAGGTGATGGCGTGCTGGAAGGCATCGCTCGCAGTATCCTTCTGGAAGTTGCCCCCTCTGTTTTGCCGACGGTCTTAGACCCGATTCACATGGACGATCTACCCCGGATTTCTGAGGCAATGCTGACCAGTTCTTCTCGGGGCGTTGTGCCGATTGTGCAGGTGCGGGGTGTGGTGATCGGTGATGGGAAGCCGGGCCCGGTGGCAAAGGCACTGCGGGCGGCTTACGATGCCCAGATCGAACAGGAGCTGGAGCCGCTGTGAGGTTTAGCTTTTCCGAAAACAGCAATGAGGCCAGAGGCATGAGTTAAAAGCTCTGGCGTGTATCTCTTCGACAATAACCCCATCCTGCTTGCCTATTTGCCGGATTTGCATATCTGCAAACTTACCACCAGCATAGTGCTTATGGGTACCAGGAACGCCTCCTGGTGGTGCCGTCTGCTATAGGCTGCCATTTTTGTCGAGCCTTACTCGTGAATCGACGGCTCGTACACCTTCACCTTCTTTCATAACAATGAGCGGATTGATCTCAATCTCGGTTATTTGAGGGAAGTCCAGGGCAATCTGCGCCAGTTGAAGGATGGTATCGATGACTGCCGGGCGATCCGCAGGCGGAGAGCCGCGGAAGCCGGCCAATAGGTGTCCGGATCTGGTTCGATCAAGCATATTCTCTGCCTGTTTGCGGGTGAGGGGGGCCAACTCAAAAGCTACATCACGCTTCATCTCGACTTGCGTACCACCTGTTCCCACCATCACGAGGGGGCCGAACTGCGGATCGCGTACAATCCCAACGATGAGTTCTGCTTCTCCTCGAATCATATCCTGCACATAGATACCCTTGATGTCATCTTCCGCTATATACCTGGAAGCCTGTTTGCGCAGGGACTTGAATGTTCTCTTAAGCTGGCCGGATGTAGTGATATTGAGTGCCACACCGCCTACATCGGTTTTATGCACCACTCCTTCGGCGGCCAGCTTGAGCGCGACAGGATATCCCATTGTTTCAGCTAACGGGATGGCATGTTCGACACTGGGGGCCAGGCCGCTGCTGGGCGTTTGAATGCAGTAGGCAGCCAATAGTGTATCGACCTGCTCCGGGGACATCCAGCCTCTCTCTTTGCCGTCACGCTGGCGAAGCACCTCCAGCCCGGCTTCAATGGTCATCTTGCCCATCTCGCGGTCACAAGCCGGCGTCTCAACAGGCTGAGACTCTATGGGTAGGGCATCGAGCCATTGTTTGCGCTGCCACATCGCGGCCAGCGTGCTGCCGACACGTTCCGGGAAAGCGAAATTGGGAACACGTCGCCGGTGCAAGACCTGAGTGGCGTCGCTGGTTGAGGCCAACCCCATAATCACGGCCAGGATAGGCTTCTGCCTCCCCAGTTGGCTGGTCGAGACCTCACCCACGACCTCGGCTAAGCTGATAGGAGCAAACCAGTCTTGAGGAGCTTGAATTACGACAACGGCGTCAACAGTCTCATCACCCAGAAGGGCATCAAGGCATAAGGCATAAGTTGCCGGGCCGGAACCTGCCAATATATCCACCGGATTGTTAACACTGGCCGCTGCAAAAACGCGCTGTCGTAGGAAGGTCTTTGTGTCTTCAGTCAGTGGTGAGAGTTCTAATCCTGCCTCTTCAATGGCATCGACGGCCAGGATAGCGGCACCTCCTGCGTTGGTCAGAACTGCCACCCGGCGGCCGTGTGGAAGCGGCTGCCAGGCCAAGGCGCGCGCCCAGTCAAACAGCTCCTCTGTGGTGTGGGCCTGCAAAACGCCGGTGCGCCGGAAGGCAGCCTCATAGGCAACATGATCGCCTGCCAATGCGCCGGTGTGACTGGCGATAGCTCTTGCCCCACTCTGCCCACGTCCGGCTTTCAGGACTACGACCGGTGTCTGGAGGGCGGTCCGTGTAGCTGCTTTCAGGAATTCCGATCCGTCAGAAACTCCCTCCATGTAGGCTGCAATGACACGGGTCACGCCGTCTTGACCGATGGCTTCCAGCATCTGCGATTCGGTCACGCCGGCCTGGTTACCCAGGCTGACAATGCGGCTGAAACCCACTCCTGAGCCTCGAGCCCAATCGATCACAGCAGCCGCTACCGCCCCCGATTGAGATAGAAAGGCGATTTCGCCGGGGCGTGGCATTCCGACGACAAAAGTGGTATTCAGCGGTGTGTGGCCATCTATGGTGCCGATGCAGTTCGGACCAATCAGGTGCATGTTATACTGTTCTGCGATTTGCTTGAGAACTGCCTCTTTCTCTTCTCCCTCAGGACCGATCTCTCGGAACCCGGCACTGACAACGATGACGCCTTTGATCCCGCGCTGGCCACAGGCATCTAACTCTGATGCGACCAATCTGGCCGGGACGACTATCACGGCCAGGTCAACAGGGTCGGGTACATCGGCTATTGAGGGGAAGACCTTGAGACCCAGGATCTCATCTGCCCTGGGGTTAACAGGATAGATGGGGCCGCTGTAGCGGTATTCCAGCAGATTGCGGACAACACCGTGTCCCAGTTTCTGCGGTTCGCGCGAGGCGCCAATAACAGCTACACCGCGTGGCCTGAAGAAGACGGATAGCTCTGCAGTGGTCATGGCCAGATTATCCTTTCGAAGTGTGTGTCCCACTGATAGTCCCCAGCCTATTCAGGAAGTGGAGCAAAGGAATTAATCATCATAGTCATATTATCAATCGATGTCGCAGACTGGGGCATAGATGAAGAGAATAATGCTGTCTATTTCAGGTCGAAATATGGTTGCTTCCTAATGATTGTTTTCATCCCAGCACAACAGACTCACCTCTTATTGACTTCCTAGTTCCTAGTATAGATCGAACATAATGCTCTGCGATCTTTTTTGAAACTAATGTAACGAAAGTGTAACAAACATGAGGCCAGAGGCATGAGTTAAGAGCTTTGTTTTGGCCTTCAATTGCTCTCACCAAAAATGTTATGAAAACCGGTAGCCGTATAGCCAATCCATTGAATGTTGATGCATTCAGGGCTCGGGGAACGGCACGATGAGCTTGCTCTCGTCCCGGATTGCCAGCCCCAAGATCGGCTCACCTTGATAGCGCACTATTCCGTGAAACCATCCGAGCACAAAGCCCTCGTATTCGCTACGCAGCAGGCCATCGTCCTTGCCAAGGGGCTGCCCAAAGATGTTGGTCATTCTCACCAATGGTTGGTTCTTTGTGATCATCTGGCCGGGACGTACCAGGTGATGGACAATTCCCGCCTGTCGTGCATATGGGCTGACTTGTCGGCGCACGGGGTAGGGGGTGCGAATGACGGGTATTCCGGTGATCTCCTCGTATTCCCCGTCGAGCATGCCTGCCCAGCGTAGTGCATTGCGCAATCCTGATGTACATGCATCGACGATGCCTTCGTCGACATGCATCCACGAGCCAAGCTCGATGGTGATGGCCGGAATGCCTGCCTTGTTGAGTATCGAGCCACTTACCGAGCGGTGAAGATTCTTCTTGATATAAGAATCGGCGGAGAATTCGTTGACAACTGTGAACCCGACAGCATCGATCATTTCTCCGGTGCGGTCCTGCAGAGCTTGTGCCTGTTGGCGGTTTGGTCTCCCCCTTCCTTTCTTGTGGTACAACACAGGGTCGCGAAAGATGAAAGGGATCGAGCCATACCAGGCATTGTGGAGATCGATCAGCCCGATGGGGTTGGTGGACTTGATCGCGTCATACAGTTGCTGGTAGGCAATTTCTAGCGAAGATCGGGGTTTTTCTTCTTTTTTGTTTCGCTCGATGCCCGGCTTTGGAAAGAGACGGTTAGGATCGTCTTCCAGATAATAGGGGCTGCGCTGCTTAGTGCGCATTCCGGCCGGATTGAGTGCCGGGATGGCAATCAGTGTTCCGCGAAGCTCATTGGCCAGTTTCTGGGTGAGCAGCTGCTGGACGACAATAGAACCTGTATGTTCACTGCCATGGATGCCGGTGGTGATCCAGAAGACCGGGCCACCTACATCTTTGCCTTGTGCGATGATGACAGGGAGCCGATCCATGCCGCCAGTGGGCAGCGCGACGGCATCTAACCAACCGTAAGATAACTTACCGGGTTTTGAGTTTGCGGTTCCGATGGTGAAGGTGGGCATGAAGTTCCTCTGGAAGTAGTGATGAGTGCCAAGTTCAAGCAGCAGCAACGTGCAACGAGTCATGAGCGACGGGCTTGAAGCTGTGGGAGAGACAGCTTTGAGCTCAAAATAGTGCCGAGGCCGTGTCTGACGGTCTGCTGGCTATTGATGATGGACAACTCCTTGATAGTTAACAGTGTGTGAACGATATATCTTTGCCTGTCACAAGGTTGATGAGCAATGCCAATCTTGCCAATCTTTTGTATGTTCTGATGCCAGAAGGGCCAGCAGGGTAAGCTGCTGCATCCCGGACGCGATGGGTGCAGTATCGATGTACTCTTTGATGCTGTGGGCATTGCCTCCGGTAGTGATGCCGATGCACACGCTTGGTATGCCCATGGCCAATGGGATGTTGGCGTCGGTAGAGCCGACATCTATCGCTGATGGTCCCCAGTCGATGTATTCAATCACCCCTTGGGCAGCCTGTACCAGGGGATGGGTGGGTGAGAGTGTAGCACTGGGGCGATTGCCAATAACCTCTGTGTCGATCTCCAGCTCGGCGGGGCGAGGTATGGCGTCGACGACATCCATGACTGAGTTCTCCATATGGGCGAGTATCTGGTCATTGGTGGCACGCAGGTCGATTGCCAGGCTGGCTTGCGGGGCACGGGTGTTGATCGATGTGCCGCCGGATATCAGGCCGATATTGAATGTGGCACCGGAGTGGGTGAGGCGGGAAAGTCGGTCAAGCAGCTCTGTGCCCAGCTTGAGCAGGTGATGGATGGCGCTGGGACGATCATGGTGCAGCCAGCTGTGCCCGCCTGGTCCGGCGATCTCTATGCTCAGCCGCCGGACACCTAACCCGGCGTGGTAGATGTGTCCAAGACCCAGCCCCTCGATGACGATAACCAATCCCAGCTTCTCTGCCAGAGATTGACATAGGCAGCGCATGCCGCGCAGATCGCCTAATCCTTCCTCTCCAACTGTAGCCGTCCACCAGATATCGCAGGCGGGGACAATACTGCGGGATGTGATCTGTTTAGCTAATGTGAACATCGCCGCCAGCCCCATGCTGTTATCGCCCAAACCAGGCCCAATGATGCGTCTGGCGGCAGTGTCGTGATAGGTGGTCAGATTGGTGTCCAGGGGAAAGACCGTGTCCAGGTGGGCGCTGATCATCAAGGCTGGTAGTAAAGGGTTAGTACCCGGAGTACGGCCGATGACATTGCCGGCTTCGTCCTGATGGACATCCTGAAGGCCAAGAGAATCAAACCGCGAGCGGATTGCCTCAGCACGAGCTTGTTCCTTGAAGGTTGGTGCCGGGATGGCCTGGATGGTGAGTGCTTCGTTTGTGACATCGCCGGTCAGGGCAGGCCACTCAGCCAGCAGTCCTGCAACTTTCGGCTGTGTTGCCTGCTTCCGGATGCATGCCGGCAGGGGAGAAGGTGTTATCTGTTCCATGAGCATTCATTGTAGTCGCAAACAGGCAAATCTAAAACTGAGGCAGGTTGGCAAGTTTGAACTATTCTGGATGGCGAACTGTATCTTATGATGAGGCGTCCCAGATTCAATATGAAAGGCCTTTTTTACTTGTGCGCCATTGCCCCTCCGGACTATAATGGGCGCATGAAACTGGCTGGAGACACTATCTTACTCGTGGAGCGACCAGGAAAGCCGGATCAGACCTTCGATACAGCACTCCATACCAAGGGATTTGCTGTTAAGGCTGTTCCAACAGGGGCAGTGGCTTTGGATTGGTTGTGTACCTCGCGCCCGGCGTTGATCATTCTCAATGCGGCTTCATTGGGCAGCAGTGGCGTTCGCATCTGCCACCAACTGCGGCAGCAAGCCGAGGATGTGCCCATCATCCATATTTTACCAGAGGGTAAACAAGGCGAGGGTATTCCTGGGGAAGGTGTGGCTAATATCACATTGATTATGCCTTTCACTGCTCGTAAGTTGATCAACCGGATCAAACGTTTGCTCCCTGCCAAATATCATGATGTTATTCAGGTTGGGCCGATTCGGTTAGCACCGGCAGCCCAGATGGTTGAAGTAGATGGCCGAGAGCGACGGCTTACAGCCAAGACTGCCAGTTTGCTCGAAGTATTCTTGAAGCATCCTGGTCAGGTGTTGGATCGTGGTTTTCTGATGCGGCAGGTGTGGAAAACCGACTATGTTGGGGATACACGGACGTTGGATGTGCATGTACGTTGGGTCCGTGAGGCTATTGAAGTCGAGCCTCACTTGCCCCGTCACATCCTAACGATTAGAGGACGTGGCTATCGTTTTGAGCCAGGTGAGAAGAAAAAGAACACAGACTCTAGCTAAGAGCTTGTGTACGCCCGGAAAAATCTGGGAAAAAATGAGAACTGGGCTTGTCCCAGTTCTGGGTACTCACAAAGGGATGTCCATACCGACCAATTCCCGGATAGATCGATGGGTGTTTGTTTAGGAAAAGGGGGCGGACCAACTTGAATGGTCCGCCCTGGTTATTTGGCCTGCGCTTGCAGTCTGGCGAGATGTTTCATCAGCCGGCCTTTACGACGGGCGGCGTTGTTCTTATGGACGCTGCCCTTGCTTGCGGCATGATCGAGCCACTTGCTGGCTGATCTAACGGCCTCGGTTGCCAGCGTCACGTCACCAGCTTCGATGGCTTTACGTGCTCTCTTAACCTCGGTGCGTGCCCGCCCAATGTGAATGCGGTTGCGCAGACGGCGACGGTCGTTGGAACGCATCGCTTTCTTGGCTGACTTTGTGTTTGCCAAGATATACCTCCTCGAAGGCTCCTACTTGGAACCTGAAATCGATGGGATTGTACCATTGCCTATAATGCTTGTCGAATTGCAGTGAGGGGGTGTTCAATAACAACTTATTCTTGCTCCTTGATGTCTTTAGCCTGTTGGGTAGCGTGTGCTTTGATAGGTAGAGGTATGCAAAAAAGTGTTCGCAGCTTTGATCATAGACAAAGTTGTCTTTGGGGACTGGATACAACTACCCATGGCATTCTTTTGGCCTGTCCTTTATAATTTTGCCATGGATAGGAGATCAAGGCGGGTGAATATCTGGCGGTATGGGGTGTCGTTCTTCTACTTATGGTTAGCCAGGATACACCGTCATTTTGGCATTGTCTTCTCCGGGAAGGCCGAATACGCTAGCGCGGTTCGCGATTACACTCGGGCGTTGGATATCAATCCGGGCCTCGCTAAAGCCTACCTGGAAAGAGGGATTCTCTTGTGGAGGGAGCTTGGACAAGCTGGACAGGCCGTTGTTGATTTTACTGCCGCTCTTCACTTATATCCTGCCTGGCCTGAGGCGCTCTTTTTTAGGGGGCTGGCTCATCAAGGGATCAGCGACTACTCTGCTGCAATCCGTGACCTCTCTGCATACCTGGACACAGAGGACCTGGCGTGGCGAGAAAATGCTACCAGACAGCTGCATCTAATACGTATGATCTGGGATGGGATGGGCGAGGAGGGAAAACCAGATGACGCTGGATAACGCGATGCGGTTCACGCTGAATTATCTCTTCCGAGGAGATACGTTGCTCAACTGGTTTTTGGGGGTCGTGCTGCTCGTTTTTCCCTCTCAAGTGGATGGCTTGCTCGGCCAACGCTCGCTTTTACCACCATCGATATACTTGTTTATTGGCGGGGGATTTCTACTCTTCGCGGCCTGGCAGACGATTGTAGTGATCCGCCGCCGGCTTGGCTCAACTGCTTTGATTTTTGCGGCACTTATGGCTGAAATTCCAGTTCTGCTGTTGACGGTTGCTCTGATTTACCTGCACTCAGATTTACACCCGATTTGGCGTGTGGTATTGTGGATTGGTGACGGTTATATGTTAATGTTGGGTGCCTGGTATGTATTTTTGGCACAACGGCTGGCCACAAAGAAAGCATCAGGCCAGGTTAAAAATGCAACTGACTCGTGATGGTGAGAACCGGATCGTAGGCTGACCATTTACTCTTCCTGTATTCGTTTAAGTAGGAGACGAACAATGTCAACCTCCCGTATTCTTGTAATTGATGATGACGATGCTGTTTTGGGATTATTGGAATTTTCTTTGAAGAGAGCTGGTTATGAGGTGTTCTCCGCAGCGGATGGCAGTCTGGGCTTGCGGACTTTCGAAAAGCAGAAACCCGATCTCGTGATCGTCGACCTCGCCATGCCCGGCATGGATGGTTACCAGGTCATTGAGGAGCTGCGGAAGCTCGCGGGAGATAAGAGTCTTCCAATCATTATCCTGACAGCACATGATCAGGATGTGATGCGTGATTACGGGACTGAATTGGGGGCCGATTTATATTTGACCAAGCCAATTGCTCCTAAGCAACTGGTCGAACATGTTAGCCATCTCTTGAAGGGCTAGTACTTTGCGGCGGAAATCTGTATCCAGTCGAGAAGTACAATGCAAAGTACTTTATACGGTTGGGAAGATTGCCTTAATCTGGC
>JAFGMS010000156.1 GCA_016927375.1 Anaerolineae bacterium | reverse complement strand
CATCTCAAAACGTGAGACTTGATGAGTATCCGGTCTGAGTTTACAAGTCACAGATCGAGGCTGGAAAAGCTTAAAAGCTAAGAGCCAGCAGCTAAGAGTTGAGCAGTTACAACTTGAATGTAGACTGGGTCAAAAAAGGAAATTCCTATAGAGTCAAGGTATGATTGAATCGTGGGCTCAAAGTAAAAGGTGGCGCATGAGCTATATCTCATCGAAGTATTTGAACGTAGAGGCAGACTCATCTACAGAGTTTTTCACTCGTTGCTGCTTGCAGGGGGGCGGATTTTGAAACGGGTGCACTTCTGGCGGGCGATCTTAGGTCTGGGGCTTGTTTTGGTGATCATCCTGGTGGGAGCCGCCGGCATGTCTTTTCTTTTCCCGGCTGATACCTCACCGTTGGTCTATGCAGAGAATATACAAGACACGCCGACGCTCATCGAGCCAATTCAGACAGCTGTTCCTGTGCTTAACGAGCTACCCCAGACGAGTGTGCCCATGGCCACGCAGATGGCATCCATCACACCGACCGTCGTGCCCAAAATACGCCTGGTGCTGGTTGGCGATCTGATGTTAGCCCGCTCCGTCAACGCTGAATGTCTCAGACGGGATGATTTCACCTGGCCGTACCATGAGACGGCAGAGATATTGAGAGATGCAGATCTGACAGTGGGCAATCTGGAGACGCCCATTGTAACCGGCTGTCCACTTAAAGACATCGGGCTGCGCTTTTGTGCCGATCCTCGTGCTGTGGAGGGGTTGACCTTTGCCGGGTTTGATATCGTGAGCCTGGCCAATAATCATGCCCTCAATTACGAGCAGGAAGGGCTTGACGAGACCGTAAGGCTGCTCAGTGACGCGCAGATTGTTGGTTTAGTCGATGGCGCACTTGTGGTGTATGAGATCAACGGGATGAGCATTGGCATCATAGCCTTCGATAACACCGATTGGCAGCTCCCTATCGAAGAGACAATGGCTAAGGTTGAGGAAATCGCCAGCCAGGTTGACGTTCTCGTCGGGTACTTCCACTGGGGGTTCGAAAATCAGCCCAATGCCTCTCACTACCAGCAAGATCTGGGCAAGGCACTGATCGATGTGGGGATGGACATCGTTGCCGGTGCCCACCCTCATTGGCTGCAACCCATTGAGCGATACAAGGGAGGCATTAGTTTCTATTCACTGGGAAATTTCGTAACCGATCAGATGGGGCTTGAGAAGAACAAGGAAAGCGTGATCGTCAGCTTGACCTTGGAGAAAGGCTCAGACCGTTTGCTGATAGACTACGACCTGACCCCGGTGAAGACATATGAGGTCGGGCAGCCTCGTCTGGTGAATTGTCCAAACAAATATGCCTGTGATTTTGTCCCCACTCTTGACCCGCTCTTGCCTTGAAGGTGCCATCTTTCACGGCGTCCCACCGGCCAAACGAACCAACCACTCGTCAAGAGCACTCGATAGTGAAGTGCTGTCGGGCAACCAGATGGCGAGCTGGCGTGTCATATCGCTAAGCACAAAGAGGCCGATCACAATCAGCAAGATGCCGCTGGCTATATCAATGAGGCGCATGTATCGGTGAAGCTTACTCAGCTGGGTGGTGGCGCGGTCCAGAAGCAAGGCTGTGAGCAGAAACGGGATACCCAGGCCTGCCGCGTAAGCGAGCAGCAGCACAGCGGCACGCATGATCGAGCCGGTGGTGCTACCAAGCATCCACAGCGCCGACAGGGCTGGCCCCAGACATGGTGTCCACCCCGCAGAAAAAGTGATCCCCATTAAAAGAGAGCCAAGATAGCCCAATTCTGGTCTGGGGGCGGTTTGCTTGCGTGTATCATAGTACAGGAAAGGGATGCGTATAAGCTTCAGGGTATGCAGGCCAAGCACGATGATCAGGACACCCCCGAGACGCGCAAGCCAATCTCTGATGTCAATAAATCCCAGCCGGAGCAGGCCGATGGCGCCTGCGCTGATTCCGAGCAACAAGAAGATCACCGAGAACCCTGCGACGAAGAAAACGGCGTGCAAGAGTATTTCCCAGCGCGGCACATATGTCTGTGATGAGGTGCTGTTATGGGTATCAGCTTCCATCGCTGCCAGGGCGTTGCTGGTGGTGTTAGCTGCCTGGCCGGTCAGATAGCCAATGTACACAGGTACAAGCGGGAGGATGCAGGGTGATATGAATGACAGAATCCCTGCCAACAGGGCCAATGGGAGAGTGATGCTCTGTGGGTCAATATACATGGGCGAGATATCCTTTATGCCTTTATCTGTTCCCGGAGTGCTGCATGTGTTGTTCGGACATTATCGTTCAATCTGTATGTGGCGGAGCTGTCTCATTGATGTGCTTCTGCCAATGCCCGCTCGATGTAGGGTTGAAACTCTTCAAAAGGCAGATAGCCCATCACCGTTTGCCCGTTGACGATGTATACGGGAATCGAGCCAATGCCCAAGTCTTGAGCAGCTTCGTGATCGCTGGTCACTTCCGCGCCAGTCTGCTCCTCGGCCAGGCAGGTGTTGAAAGCCTCCATGTCCAGGCCAACGGTCTGCGCATACGCGACCAGTTTTTCCTCGGAAAAGCTGTCGTGGAAAGGATGGGGCCCTCGCCTATCGGGTGGCTTACTGTGGTCGATACTATCGATATCCATATCCTGGTAAACAGAGAATAGCTGATCATTCATTTCCCAATACTTGTCCTGGTCGTAGGCACATCCGGCAGCCATCAGAGCTTGGTAGGAATCATTGCCCATCAAGATGAAGTCACGGTGGACAAACTTGACCTGCTCGGGATATGTTTCCAGAATCTGCGGGAGGGTTTCCCAGTAGAATTTGCCACAGTAGGGACATAGGTAGTCTGAGAATTCAACGATCACCACCGGGGCATCGGCCGGCCCAAGATAGGGATCATCATCTGCCAGGGCATCCATGGAGGCAGCAGCACTGTCTGGTGCTTTGAGAGCGATGATTAGCAGCACTGCGCCAATCAAAAGCATAACCAGAAACATAATACCCAGCCGGGTAAGTATCTGTGACTTACGCTGTCTCTTCAAGCGCCTGGCACGGCGCGCGGATGACGGTTTATTCATAATTTAACTCTGTGTCTTGTAACTACTCAGCTATCAGCTTTTGGCTGTGAGATGAAGGGATGAGCAATATAGCAGAATAGCCAGACACAGCCGTTTCCGGCACAAGCCTGTTATTAGGAAACTACTCATCAGCAGTTGAGCAAGCATGACGTTCTACATATTTACCTATTTACCTTTTACACATCACTTATGGCCACAGTAGAAAGCGCCAAGTAGCTGAGTAGTTACTGATACTGTTGGCGAATTCAAAATAGCTAGGTGACTACCGGCCGCAAGGCTTCAAAACGCGATTTGCGGGT